>NZ_JACVUB010000003.1:0-252373 GCF_016517475.1 Lactococcus sp. S47 | reverse complement strand
GCCACCATCTGTGCTTGATGTTGGGTTTGTTGTTCCGCCTGAACTTGAGCCACCATCTGTGCTTGATGTTGGGTTTGTTGTTCCGCCTGAACTTGAGCCGCCATCTGTACTTGATGTTGGATTTGTTGTTCCGCCTGAACTATCCGAATTAGCATTTGAAGAAGCAACATAGCTTGAAGCTGCTGAAGCATCTGATTCAGCTTGACTTGCAGCATATGATGCGGCTTCAGCTTCACTTAATGCTTGTGAAGCAAGACTTGATGCTGCTATTGAGTCTGCCATAACTTCTGACCGATAAGAATCAAAGTCAGGATCACTACTAATAGCTGCAGATCCAGCTTGATTTGCTTCTGAGCTTGCTTTATCAACAAGTGATTGCGCTTGACTTGCATGATCGCTTGCTTGACTCGCTAATGAGCTTGCTGTGCTTGCTGATGTTGAGGCATCTGAGGCAAAGCTTTGGACATTAGTATCATCTGGATATTGACTTGCAAGAGAACTTGCTGTTGAGGATCCAGATGAGGCTTCATTTGAAGCTTCAGATGCAATACTTACTGCAGATGAAGCTGTACTTTGTGTTTCATCCCAAAGAGGTGAGACATAAAGACCATTTCCTGAATTACCAGTCAAAGGATCCCCAACAGAAAAGTCAGAAGTCAAGAATGCATTTGCATATTGACTCAAATCAAGTCCAGAGAATTTAAAGATATTTTCTTTAGATACGCCATCAGCTCCAACTTTGATAGACACATTGATAGTGGCAATTGCTTTACCATCTGCGTACAAAGTAGCAGTTCCATCTTGAGTAGAACTTGGCATATCCGCATTCCAAACATCAAGAACAGCATAAACTGTTTGATTTGTGCTTGCTGGAAGATTTTCTCCTTGTTCGTAGGCAAGTGTATATCCATAAGAACCTGTGAACTCTTGACCAGTAGATGGATCAGTTGATTCGTAGGTAAATGTGATTGGGCTTCCAGCTGTATCAACTGTTGCCGAACTTGCAGTTCCAGTTACAAGTGCATATCCTGAAATTGTAGGTGCTGAAACTGTTTCTCCAGCATACTTATCATAGGTATATGAACCGATTGATGTACCATCAGAGGTTACAGCATTGATGACCCCTTGAATATCATCTGTATTTACTTGATAAACAACTGAAGTATATTGGGTTTGGCCTGGTGCTGCTGATACCCCTTGAACTGCTCCTAAAGCGTTTGCAGTAATTACTGTTGTTTCTGGAACAAAAGTATTATCTAATTGTCTATCAGTTATAGCTGCAGATTGACCTTCATAATAATAATTAGCTGTTTTTAAATTCTCTAAAATTTGTTCTGTTGGATCGTTAAATGTCAAACCAACTGCAACTGTCGCAAGTCCAGTTGCTGAATAACCTGAACTTGTTAAAATTTGTTGAACAGCTGAAGACATAGCAACAGACATTGCACTAGAAGCTCCTGATAGAATGCCATTAGATTGAGTAACTACATTCATGGCGGACGTGTCAGCTGCTACTGAACCTGTTGCATTATTTGCAGTATTCAACATATTTTGGAAAATCGTGTTAATATTTCCTTGAGCCGTTGCAATATAACTACCTGCAACAGAAGCTGTATTAGTATTCGTTGATAAACCGTAAATTGCGAGGGCGCCTGATAATGCAAGATATTTTGCATAGGCAAGATTTACTCCAAGGTTAGATTGCAAATCACCTGCTGCAATTGCATTAGAAACTGCTGCAGAAAGATTGATTGGCATTAATCCAGCAATATTGGATGAAGATAAGGCTGCTGCGGAAACTTTTGTTGAAGCTTGGCTTGCTTGTGCTGTAGAAACAGCAATAGGAAGTGTAGATACGGTATTGGCTGCCAATGTCGCCTGACTAATTAAGTTAGCCATGATATTTGAAATATTTTGACTAACCGCTGTTGTATATGAAATCCCATCGGCATTGATCGTTAATGTACCATCAGTATTCATTGTTACAGGTACCAAAATAGATTGTGTATAAATACCATTTGTTCCCTTAACTACAGCTTTAGCATTTGTTGATAAACCATCCAAAGTCGTTTGTGCTGCATTTACTGTTTGTTGATAAGAAAGTAATGCGTTAATTAAAGCAGATAAGGGTTGCTGTGCTTGAGTTGCTGCTTGAGCTATCGAATTTCCAAGCACTGCTGTTGTCGCTTGAGTAATATCTTGATAGTTATTTAGTCCTAGGATATCGGAAATTTTAAAAGAGCCAAAAGTAGGACCTGTAATTGGGATTCCAACGTTCACAACATAATCCATCAAAGCATTAAGTTGATAGGTTTGCAAATCTTCTGAATAGATATTATATAATGCACCATTATTATTATAAACAGTAACTTGAGTCGTTCCTGTTCCTCCAGCTACTGGCGTTACATTTCCATTAATATCGATATTAAATGTGGTAGCATTATTTACTGCTCCTAATAGTGAATATGTTGGCGTTCCAATCAAAGCTGTGGTTGCTTGTGATGCTGCAACAACTGCTGCGGAATTCATCAATTTATTTGCTTGGGAAGCGCTCAATTGAGTTATAAGTTGTTGAGTATTGGTTGTATCAATTAATAGATTTGATGCTCCAACCATTTTAAGCATGTTATTTTCTGCTTGTTGAGCTGTATAAAGCTGTAATGCAAGGCTAAGTAATGTCGAATTCGTTGCCGTCGCTAAAGAGTCAACTGCTACTGCTGCGGCACCATAAGAAGCAACTCCTGAACTAAAGGCTGTATTCACAAGTGATGTTGCTGATGAATTACCTGTAAACTGAACAGAAACTAAGGCTTGCGAATCTTGGGTCGTTTGATAATTTCCATAAGTTGTTGTCAAAGCATTGTTAGAACCAAGCGAAGCAATTGTTTGATTGTTTGCAACTACAGCTGAGGATAGCGCAAGAATATTCCCTAATTCAAGAAATTCAAGGGTTGACCCTGTTTGAGCAGTAATTAAAGCTGAAAGACTTGTTAAATTCGTGTTATTAGTGAAAACTGCAGTTGACGCGGTAGCTGCCGCTGTTGATGCCATATCATATAAAGATTGCGCAGTTTGTTGAACTGTAGCCAAACTTGAAGCAATTGTACTATAAGAGTTAGCAATATTAGCATATGATGAAGCTAAGCTTGTATTCGATTGTGTTTGATATGAGGATGCAATTATTGAATAAGAAGTTGCTAAAGAATTTTGCATTGCAATTCCAGCACTTGCAGAAGCTGCTACAACCGAAGCTGAGGAAAGTATCTCACTCTGTTCATCAAAAGTAGTATTTGCAGTAGACGCATTAGATGCAAATGTAGAAGCGTTAGCAAAATCATCTGCTTGTGATTTTTGTAAATCATTATATGCCGCTACAGATGACGCAATTGCTGTACCTGAATTATTAGTTGCAATGGAATCTGTAATTGAAGTAGCGATTGAGATATAAGCAGACTGTGCTCCATCAAGTAAGACTGACTCTGAATGAATAATAGTAATATAAGAGTTAGCAATACTATTAAAAGCTGATTGTGCTGCCGAAGCTGAATTTAACAGTGAAGATGCCGAAGTTGCTACTGAAGTTGCCGATGAAACTATAGAACTCATGGTTGTCATTGTGACATTAGCTGAAGAATATGCATTTGAAGCTTGTACATAGGCTCCAGAGGCATTAACCGCGGCTGTACTATATGAATTAGCTATCAAACCATAAGAACTTGCAAGTGAGGCATATGAAATATTGTTAGGATCAGAATCAGCAGCTGATTGGGCAGCTGTAGAGGTTTTTGCTCCACCGATGTCTGTAATCGGAGGAAGATATACACCAGCAACAATCGTCCCCCCTGCTGCTTTATAAGCGGAATCATAGGCACTTTGGGCGTATGATGAAGCTACGCTTGATGTATAGCTTGAAGCCAAACTTTCCCAAATATAATTACTTGTTGTTGCAAGATTTGCTGCCGATTGACCTGCGGCTACTTGAGAAGTAAAAGTGCTAGTAGCTGATGAAGTATAGCTTGATAAGCCAGCAGAGTTAGCCCCAATTGCTGCTACTGAAAAAGCAGATTGTTTATTCATTTCAGATGAATTCGAAATGGCATTTGAAGAAGCTACTGATGCTGTTGAGGTTGCTGATGAAACTACTGAACTTGCAGAAGAAATCGTTGTTGTAGCATTTGATGCAGCTATCGCATAAGAACCCGCAGATGACATATTTTGTAGTGCAAGCAGTGAACTTGCTGTATAGCTGGCTTGGATAGATGTCAGGGTTGCACTCAGTAGAGAATAAGCAGAGCTGTAGGTTAATAAATTATCAGATGTCGCTACAGCTGAAACCAGCGCAAAAGCTGATGAAACATTACTAGCTAAAGAAGATAATACTGTAGTGGCACCATCAGAAATTAAGACTGCTGTTTCTGAGTAATATGCAGATTCGATAGAAGCATTTGATTTACGAAGTGCATCAATCATTGAATTATTTGCCGCTACTGAAGAAGCTGTAATTGTATTTGCTGTTGAAGTTGCTGTAAAACTTCCGGAAGATGGCTGACCGCTTGTAAGTTTTGTGTATGTCCCACCAGCAAGTTGAGCTGTCGCTCCTCCTGCAGAGGACTGACCAGAATCCGTACCAGGAGTTGTAATTGTTACAGCAGCTACAGAATAACCTGCTTGTGTTTGGTCAGTCGATGGCGAAACAGTCCATGAATAAGAACCATCAGAAAGCGTAGAACCTGAATTTGAAATTGACTGAGTTGCTTTAATATCAACTGTTGTTTGTGAAGCTGCTCCAGAACCAGCTGTTACTGCTCCATTTGAATTCAAGTTTGTCGAAGAGGTTGTATTAATCGTTCCTCCACTTGAAGCAGTAGATGAACTATTGATACCAATTGTTGTTGCTCCGCCAGTACCGTTTGTGTTTTGTGAGTTACTCGTTTCTGGTGCGCCAATTGGATTTCCAGAATTATTATCTTGCTTAAGTACAGCACTTGAAGAATTTACTTGTGCATCAGTATAACTACTCGGATTTGCTGAAGATTTTGCCACTGTATTAGCTGAATTTGCTACAGAAGCATTATCAGCCCCAGCTGTAGCATTTGATCCAAGTCCACCAGTTGCAGTGTTTTCTGCTCCAGTTGTTTTACCTGTTGAAGTTGAAAGAACTTGGTCAGCAAAAACGCCATGGGAAGAGGAAGCAATTGCTCCACCTGAAACTACTAAAGCAAGGATAGACGAGGCATAGAGCCATTGTTTTCCTGATTTCCAAGTTCTAAAATTTTCATGAACTTGCGCATTTTCAGGAATTTTGAATTGATTGTTTTTCATCAGTTCTCCTTTGTTCGTCATAATATTTTTTAGAGTAAATATTTTTATTATGACTAGTGAATATTCCAATAATTTAACATATGATAAGTTTCAACTAAAACTACTAAAAGTCATTGTGACTTCTTTCAATAAACAGGGAAGCCCCTAATGGTAACATTACTTATTCTCATCTTCACGCCTCTTTTCTTTTGACTTAGTTCAATGATTATTTCCATGAATAAATGTAAAATGATGTATTTTCAGCCTTTATGAAAGAATAAAAACCTTATCAGGAATATGTACAAATTCCTTTTGATAAATTATACAACTTTCTTTCTTTTATTTCAATATATTTCTTTTAGATTTTTTGTTTTTATTTTAAATAAACATAGTATTTCATAGAATACATTTTGATTTTACCTTTCATTTAATTATCTTTTGAGTTAACAATTAAAAAAACCTCATCATATTGATGAGGTTTCTATCTTTTACATGTTAGTACCGTTTGAAGCAATTACTTCTTTATACCAATCAAATGATTTTTTCTTAGAACGTTTTTTTGTTCCATTTCCTTCGTCATCTAAGTCAACGTAGATGAATCCATAACGCTTACTCATTTCTCCTGTAGATGCTGAAACTAAATCAATACAGCCCCAAGGTGTGTAACCCATTAGGTCGACACCATCTTCAACTGCTTCATTCATTGATTGAATGTGTTTTTTGAGATAATCAATACGATAATCATCTTGTATCGTTCCGTCTTCTTCTACTTTATCAATTGCACCTAAGCCATTTTCGACAATGAAGAGCGGGACTTGATAGCGACCGTATAAATCATTAAGGGCGTAACGAAGTCCGTCAGGGTCAACTGCCCAACCCCATTCGCTTTCTTTTAAGAAGGGATTTTTAACTCCTCCAAGAACCATATTTCCTGAAGCTTGAACGCCTTCCCCTGTTTTTGATTCTACAGTCGACATATAATAACTAAATCCTATATAATCAACTGTTCCTTCTTTTATTATCTTTAGATCTTCTTCGGAAATTTCAAGTGCATCTGCATTTACTCCGTGTTTACGGTGAAGTCGATTCGTAAATGCGGGATAGGCTCCTCGAACTTGTACATCATTACAGAAATAATTAAACTCTTGAATGCTTTCTTGTGTTGCTAATTGATTTACTGGGTTTGCATCGAACGAATAAGTTGTTGAATAAATACTCATACAACCAATTTGTAAACTCTTATTCAAGTCATGCCCAAATTTTACAGCTTGAGCACTTGCAACAAATTGATTATGCCAAGCTTTGAAAACATTAGTTTTATCATCTCCACCATTAGATGGAACAAGTCCTTGACTTAAGCCTGAAAAGAATGTTGCTGAATTGATTTCATTAAAAGTCATCCAATATTTCACTTTGTCTTGATAACGTTCTAACAAAACTTTTGCAAAACGGACATAAAATTCGATTAGTTCGCGATTTTTCCATCCTCCATATGTTTTAGCTAAATTAAGTGGCATTTCATAGTGGGAAATTGTAATCACTGGTTCAATTCCATATTTCAAACACTCATCAATTAGTTGATCATAAAAAAGCAAACCTTTTTCATTTGGAGTTGTTTCATCTCCCATTGGAAAAATTCTTGACCAAGCTACCGAAAAACGGTAAGCTTTAAATCCCATTTCTGCAAATAATGCAATGTCTTCTTTAAAATGATGATAATGATCAATTCCATCATGATTTGGATAAGTAAAATGTTCAGTATCAATCGTCCAATCAAATTCCGGACTTGCAAGAATTGCCAATCTTTCTTTACCTCCTGGCATTGCATCTGCTACTGAGAGCCCTTTGCCATCTATATCATAAGCACCTTCTAATTGATTTGCTGCCGTTGCTCCACCCCATAAAAAGTCTGTTTTAAATGTCATTTTATAATTTTCCTATCTAATTTTTAAAGTTTTTCATCAATGCTATTTTAAACTGGATTTGCCACTAATTCAGTTGTTTGTGCATTAACTGCAGTTAGTAACACTTCATTTTGATGAATCGTCGATTGATTTGTAACTAGAATGTCCATATAATCCTGAGTATTTGTTACAATGATTGGAACTTGAGTACTGTATCCCGCATTTTGAATACGCTCAATATCAAACTTGAGGAGTAAGTCACCTTTTTTTACACTCTGTCCTTGTTTTACAAAGGTTTCAAAGTATTTTCCTTCAAGTTGGACAGTATCTATTCCGATATGAATGAGAAGTTCAGTTCCCTCATTTGAAATTAAACCTACTGCATGTTTAGTTGGGAACAAAATCATAACCATTCCATCAAATGGAGCACGAACCTCACCTAGTGTTGGTTCAATCGCTGCTCCTTTGCCCATTACACCTGCAGAAAAGGCTGCATCTTTAACTTGTGATAGTGAAATAACTTTTCCTTCAAGAGGGCTTCCAATTATTTCTTTATTCGTTTTTTGTTTATTAAATTTTTTGTCAGGGATTGGATTTTCAATAACATCATCTTCAAATCCCACAAGATAGGTTACTACAAAGCCTGCTATAACTGCAACAGCTGATACAATCATCATTTTAATCGCGCCTGAAACTTCACCTGTAAGGGTAATATTAGATGTAAAACTGAAGATTCCCAAAGCTCCCATTGTATAGGCTTTAATTCCCAAGGCCATGGCAACAGCTGATAAAATTCCACTTACGATACATGAAACCCAAAATGGACGTTTCTTAGGGAGGGTAATTCCGTAAATTGCTGGTTCTGTAACACCAAACCAACCAGAAATAAAGGCTGGTATTGCTAATTCACGAAGTCGTTTGTCTTTTGTTTTTAACATCACTGCTCCAACAGCTCCAGTTTGCGCAAACGATGCAACACTTGCGGCAATTAAAAGCGCGGTTGGTTCTCCTTTTGCTAATGCGATAATTGCAAATGGAACAATTGCCCAATGTAATCCAAACATGACTAAGACTTGCCAAGCAAATCCTAGCACTAAACCAAAGATAATAGGATTAAATCCTTGTAATGCTAGTAAACCTTTACCTAAAGCATCTGAAGCAAGATTCATTACTGGTCCAATAACTAGGAAGCCTAGAGGAATTGAGATGATTGCCGTAAAGAATGGTGTCAAGAAAAGCTTTACTACATCAGGAATAATTTTCTTTAACTGGTGTTCTAAAAATGCTGCAAATGCTGTAATGGCAATAATTGGCATTACAGAAGACCCGTAGCCAGCAGTTGGTACTGAGAAAGGAATTCCAAAGAGGCTTAATCCACCACTTTCTGCAAATGTTTTTGCAACTGTTCCGTCTACAAAACCTGGGTAAACAAGTGCTGCGGCAATCATCATTCCAACAAATGGTGAGCCATTAAATTTTTTCATTGAAGTATATCCAATGAAAATTGGTAGGAAGAGAAATAGACCATCACCCATTGCATTAAAAACAGCATAGGTTGCAGACGCTTGAAAACTTTGTCCCAAGGCAAAGGATAAAATTGCATTAACCCCTTTAATCATACCCGCTGCTGCTAATGGAGCTAATATTGGTTGGAAAATTCCTGAGATCAATTCCACAAATTGATCGAAAAGGTTTCCTTTTTGTGCAGAGTCTGCTGGTGAGGTATCAAGTACCCCAAGGACAGCATCTACATCTGCACGCACTTCTGGTACATGATTCCCAATAACGACTTGGTATTGGCCGCCAGATTGCATTACTGTAACTACACCATCCATATTTTTCAGGACATCGGTATTTGCTTTTTTCTCATCTCTGAGTTTAAAACGTAACCGTGTAATACAGTTAATCACTGAGATGACATTTTCTTTGCCACCTACATTTGCTACAATGTCTTTTGCAAGAGCTTCATATTTGCCCATTACAAACCTCCAAAATAATATATTTTTTAGAGGTTTCGCCAACTTAATGTCACGATCCAATTGTTACCATAGTTGATGATGACTAAAGTCATCTTAAAAATTAATCTTGTATTTTTTCTAAAATACGTGCTAGATGAACGGTCATATATATTTGTTCATTTTGAGAAACTTCGTACGACCTTGTCTGTTTAAGAAACTCACTGACTTTTTTTGTTCCTATGTATGCTCTTGGGTATTTTCTGGTTATTAGAAGGAATAAGTCTTCATCGGTGCTTTCATCACTTTTTGTATTAGAAAGTATTCTTTCGGTGAAAAATTTAAGGTGAGTAATGAACCTTTGAAAATAAATATCTTGCTCATTAAAGTTTACTTGTAAAGTATACTTTAGAGTTGTTAATATTTCTTCCATTAATTTTGTTAATTCCGTTGCATATTCATGACCACTTCCCAGGGTTCCATTAACAATGTGCATGGCCAGAAAACCTGCTTCATCTTCTGGAAGTGAGATATTAAGTTTTTCTTGAACTTTTTGAAGTGTTTCAAGACAAAGTGCAAATTCTTCTGGAAAAAATCTCTTAATATCCCACAAAAGAAAATTTTTAATAGTTATATTGTCTTTTTCACGAATAATTGCTGCATTTAAATGGTCAGCGAAAGCAACCAATACGGTATCAGAAATTGTTTTATCAAATTTTGTTTTTGCTTTTGCTAAAGTTAAAATCGAAAGTTCTACGATTCCACTTGGAATTTCCGAAAGTAATTCTGAAAAATTCTGTTGCTCAGAAGTTACTTTTAATGCAAAAATTTTTTCAATTTTTTTGTCTTCAACAACTTCACCTGCTTTTTTCCCAAATCCTAAGCCTAAACCCATAAGAATGGTTTCTTCATTATCATTTTGAGCAATGACTACATTATTGTTCAGAACTTTTTTGATTTTCACATTCTTCTCCATTTCACAAAAATAGACCTTATCCCCCTATGACTATAGGTTTGATAAGGTCTAGCTTAACTTAATAATCACTATCCAATTTTTTGTAACCGTTTTATTTAATAAAAGTATACCATTTGTAAAGTGGACTGTCAAGGATATATGGTTTTATTAATTTTTCAATTATCTTAAAAATTGATTGCGTTTTCAATAAATTTAATAACTTCGTTTTCTTTACCTTCATGTAAATCACGAACAATTTTTGAACCAACAATAACTCCTGAGGACACTTTATTAAAACGGTCTACATCAGATAATGTAGAAATTCCAAATCCTGTCAAAACAGGAACATCCGTTAATGAAGACAACGCTTTTAAATGTTGGTCAAGCTGGTTACTATAAGCATTTTCTTTCCCAGTTACTCCATTGATTGCAACGGCATAGATAAATCCTTCAGCATCGGTTACAAGTTCTTTTTGCCGAGAAAGTGGCGTGGTTAATGAGACCAGAGGAACTAAACAGATATCTTTATCATTGATAAAGGGTTTGATATAATTCTCATGCTCTTTAGGTAAATCTGGAATGATAAGGCCTTTAACTGGTGTTTCTTCAAGAGCTGCAACAAACTTTTCAATTCCAAACTGATAAACGGGATTGAAATAGGTCATAATTACTAGAGGAACTTTTGTATCAATTGTTTTGAAGGTTTCAAGAATACTTGAAAGTGATACATTTCTTGCTAAAGCACGCAAACCTGCTTGTTCGATGACTGGACCATCAGCAACCGGATCTGAAAATGGAACGCCAATTTCAATAGCGGAGCTCCCGGCTTGTTCAAGAAGTTGAATGGTTTCTTTAAGACCTTCTAAGCCTTTTTCATGGTCGCCAGCCATGATATAAGGAATAAAATTATTTTTTTTATTGCTTAAAGTCATTTGTAAAGTTTTCATTTTTTCACCTCTTTTTCTGCTTCAAGTCGTTCTTTAACTTGAACCACATCCTTATCCCCACGTCCTGAAAGACAAACAATCATTGATTTATCTGCTCCTAATTCTTTTGCTAATTTGACTGCATAGGCGATGGCATGAGAACTTTCTAGTGCTGGGATAATTCCTTCAGTTCTAGATAAGATTTTAAAACCTTCAAGTGCTTCTTCATCTGTAATATCAACATATTTTGCTCGTCCAACAGCATTGAAATAAGAGTGTTCTGGTCCGATTCCTGGATAGTCTAAACCGGCTGAAATACTAAAGGCTTCTAAGATTTGACCATTTTCATCTTGAAGGACATCCATGAGTGTTCCGTGAAGAACACCGGGGCGGCCTTTAGTAATTGTTGCCGCATGATGTGGCGTATCAATCCCAAGGCCAGCAGCTTCGACACCATACATTGCAACTGATTCATCATTAACGAAGGGATAAAAAAGTCCCATCGAATTTGAACCTCCACCGACACAAGCTACTAAAGCATCTGGAAGTTTATTTTCTTTTTCTAAAAATTGGGCACGCGCTTCTTGTCCAATAACAGCTTGATAATCACGCACAATTTGTGGAAATGGATGTGGTCCAAGAACTGAGCCCATTACATAATGCGTATCTTCAACTTGAGCAACCCATGCTCTAAGTGCTGCATTAACCGCATCTTTAAGTACGCGTGAACCATCAGTTACTGAATGAACTTTTGCCCCGAGTAATTCCATGCGAAAGACATTGAGAGATTGTCTTTTAACGTCTTCTTCACCCATATAAATCGTACATTCCATGCCAAAGAGGGCAGCAGCGGTTGCGGTTGCGACACCGTGTTGGCCTGCACCTGTTTCAGCAATGACTTTATTTTTTCCCATTTTTTTGGCAAGGAGGACTTGTCCGAGGGCATTGTTAATTTTGTGTGCTCCTGTATGGTTTAGGTCTTCTCTTTTAAGATAAATTTTTGCTCCGCCCGCATATTCTGTTAAGCGTTTTGCATAATAGAGTGGGTTTTCTCGTCCAACATAGTCTTTAAGTAATTCTTTAAGTTCTGCTTGAAAGAGAGGGTCTTTTTTACTATCTTCATAGGCTTCTTCTAATTGTTTTACTGCTGTCATTAGTGTCTCAGGTACAAACTGGCCCCCGAATTGGCCGTAAAATCCTTTGTTGTTAGGTTGGTTGTAGGTCATGTTGTTGCTCCTTTTTATGTAAGTTTCATGGTAAATCTCATTTAATGTTCGCGTCATTTTCTTCAAAAAGTAATTTCTTTAAAATCTTCTTATCTTTAGTTTTTTTGGCTCGCCAGCTATCTGTCACTGCCGCTTGGTAAATTTGAATATTTTGCTTTAAAGTAGGGAGGAAAAATTCTTGATGTAACTCAGATTTGAAATTGATTTTGGGAATATCATTATCGTCAACCCCGGCATAGTTTTTAAGGGTCTCCACACTTGCAAAGCCAACATGAATACTAGCTTTTTCAAATTTATGCTCATGTAAGTCAATGGGCTGATAACCTAATTCTTCCATTAAACTTGTTAATTGCTCAAAATTTTCAAAATCAAGCTTTTTGAGTTGAATATCAATGTCATCAGGATTTGTTGGAAAATTGATTATTTGCTCAACTGCTAAACTTCCCATTAAATAAGGGATAATCTTATTTTCATTTAGCTTTTTTGTGATTCTTAAAAATTCTATAAATAATTGCTTTGATGAGGCAAGGCTTGCATTTTGAACAAAGTTTTTTATTTTTGTAAGGTTTTTAATTCCGTCAGTTTCTACTCCAGAAGAAACATCCACACCGTAGGCATTTGGAAAATGTTGAATAGCAGCTGCTACATTTTCTGGATTAAGTCCACCAGCGATTAAAAATTTATTTTTCAGACCGCTGGTCACCAAAGAGTCCCAATCAAATGCTTGACCACTTCCAGCTTGTGGACTATCAAATAATAAAATTACATCTTCGTATTCTTTAAATTCTTGGTCTGGCCTTATTGCTTTAATAACCGAAACATCTAGTTGATTAATGTAATTCATATCTTCATTTCCGTGAAGCTGAACCAGATCAAGTTGAGCAACTTGAATAGCTTTTTTTACAAAATTAATAGGTTCATCAACAAAAACTCCTACTTTTTTGACTGTTTTTGGGACATCGTTTGTGATTTGAAGAATTTTTTCTGGTGCAACTTGGCGTTTTGAGGGACTAAGAATAAAACCGAGATGTGTGGCACCAGATTCTACGGCTGTATCAACAGCTTCTTTTGTAGATAAACCACAGATTTTAATTTTCATTCGTTTTCCTCTTGATTTTTAAATCTTTCAAAGATTTTTCTAGATTTTCTGATTGCATGAGTGCTGTTCCAACCAATATTCCATTGAAAGCATCGGAAACTTTTTGGGCTTCGTTTGCGCTAAAAATGCCTGATTCGGAAATGTAGATATTGTATTCTTTAAAGTAGGGAGTCAAATCTACTGAATTTTGCAAGCTCACTTCAAAGGTTTTTAAATTACGATTATTAACTCCAATAATTTTAGCCCCAAGCTGATGAGCAATCTCAAGTTCTGCTTTATTATGTGTTTCAACAAGAACTTCAAGTCCTAGTGAAAGTGCGTAGTTGTAGAGGTTTTGGAGTTTGGAGTATTGATTTTCAAAAACTGCGACAATGAGTAAAATAACTGTTGCTCCCGCATTTACTGCCCGATTGATTTGTTTTTTATCGATGATAAAATCCTTGTTCAAGGTGGGGATTTGGACATTTTCTGAAATTTCACGGAGATATTCAATATTTCCTTTAAAAAATACAGAGTCAGTTAAGACGGAAATCATAGCGGCACCGGCTTGTTCGTAATTTTTGGCTTGGTCAACGATATCCACTTCTAAGTTAATATCACCTAGACTGGGCGAAGCTTTTTTGATTTCGGCAATCACTTGAAGCTGGTCGGAATGTTCTTTTAAGTAATCATAAAAATTGTATGTTTGACGAACTTTTCCTACTTGTTCTTCTGGCATTTTAGCAATTTCAAGTCTTTTTTCTGCTAGGATTGTTTCTAGAAATTTTCCTTTTTTTATGTTCATATTTTTCTCTCATTTTCTGCTATTTCAAAATTTGCCATCAAGATTTTTAACCAATTTGTTCTGCTTGTAATTCATGCAACTTGGTAAGAGCTGCTCCTGTACTAATTACTTCTCTTGCAAGGTCAACTCCGGATTTGATGGAATCAACTTTTCCATTGGCATAGAATCCAAGTCCGGCATTTAAAACGGTCGTTTCTAAAAAGGCTGACGGTTGATTTTCAAGGACATTTTTTAAAATTTCAGCATTTTCTGGGGCTTCACCCCCACGAATATCATTGAGTTGAACTTCTGAAATACCAACGTCTGAGGCTCTAAATTCATGCAAAGTCACTTTGTCATTTTCTAAAAGTGTGTAATGATTAAGTCCAAAGGGTGTTGCTTCGTCCATTCCGCCTTCACCTGTGATGACTAATGCTCGCTTACGGCCTAAGCCTTTCAAAACATTTGCTGTTAATTCAAGTAAATCTGGACGTGAGGTACCAAGAAGTTGTGTATCAAGTGGAATTGGATTGATTAGTGGCCCAGTCAAATTCATAATTGTTGGAATTTCGAGTTGTCTGCGGACTGGCGTGAAGTATTTCATCGCTGGGTGGAGATTTTGAGCAAAAAGGAAAACTAAACCAACTTTGTCAAAAACTTGAGCTAACTTTTCTGCTGGTAAATATAGATTGATTCCTAAGGCTTCAAGAACGTCTGCCGAGCCAGATTTACTGGTAATGGAGCGATTTCCGTGTTTTGCCATATTGACTCCACCAGCTGTTAAAACAAAAGCGGCTGTGGTTGAAATATTAAAACTGAATGAGCGGTCGCCTCCTGTTCCACAATTGTCCATCGCATTTGTCAAATTTGTTGGAATGGGAATCGCTGCTTTCTGTAAAGCTCGAGCCAAACCAGTCAATTCGCTTGCTGCTTCACCTTTCATTTTTAATGCTACTAAAAAGCTGGCAATTTGGACCTCGCTTAATTCACCTTGGATAATTGAATTAGCAAGCATGTTCATTTCATTTTCGGTCATGTCACGGCCTGACATCACTTTTTCAAGTTCATTTTTCATTTGATGACTCCTTGTTTTCATTTACTTGGTTGACAAAATTTTCAATCATGGTCATACCATCCAATGTGCCAATGGATTCTGGGTGAAATTGTAATCCATAAATCTGTTCTTTTTCATTTTCAATAGCCATAATTTCACCATCATCTGTCGCGACTGCTGTGATTGCAAAATCTGGTAAAGCGACTGCCTCATCCATGACAATTGAATGATAGCGCATGACTAGAAATTTTGAGGGAAGATGATTGAAAAGTAAATTTCCTGAGGTCTGACGGACTTGTGAATTCTTGCCATGCATGACTTGATGGGCCAATCGAAGTTTGCCACCAAAAACTTCAACGATAGCTTGAAAACCTAGACATATTCCTAAAATTGGTTTTTGACCTGCAAATTGCTGAATAAGTGTTTCCATTTTTCCAGCATCCGCAGGCCAACCAGGACCTGGTGAGAATATTAAGGCATCTGCTTTTTCTGCCATATTTTCCAAAGAATCATCGTCATTTTTCACAACTGCTACATCAGTCAAAGCACCTACATACTGCACTAAGTTGTAAGTGAAACTATCGTAATTATCTATTATTAAAATCAATTTTGTCTCCTATTTTTAACGACAAGGCCTGTCAGTAATTTTTTATTTTCTGTCAGTAAAAAATTACTGACAAAATTATCTGATGATGTTAAATTTTTTATGTCTACATCTTTTTGGGTCTATTTATTGACCAACTTTCAATAAGCCTTGGGCTTTGTTTAAGGTTTCTTGATATTCATGTTCGGGTACTGAATCGTAAACAATTCCGGCTCCTGCTTGAACATGTGCTTTCTTGTCTTTCAAGACCATTGTCCGAATGGCAATTGCAAAATCGCAATTTCCATTTTTCGTTAGATAACCGATAGCTCCTCCATAAATTCCTCGTTTTTGCGTTTCAAATTCATAAATTCTTTGGTAGGCTCGATGCTTCGGTGCTCCTGATAGCGTCCCCGCTGGCAATGTGGCGCGTAAGGCATCCATAGCTGTAAATTCAGGACGAAGCTCGCCGGTCACTTCACTTGTAATATGCATGACGTAGCGATATTTCTCAACTTTCATGAAAACAGGAACTTCGATTGAACCATATTTGGAAATTTTACCAATATCATTTCGTCCTAAATCAACAAGCATTTTGTGTTCAGCGACTTCTTTGGGATCACTTTCTAAATCTTCAATAAGAGCTTGGTCTTCAAATTCATTTTGCCCGCGTTTTCTTGTTCCGGCAATTGGATTGGTTGAAACTTGATTTCCATGAACAGCAACCAAACGCTCTGGTGAGCTGCCAATGACATGAAAATTATCGAATTCCATAAAGTACATATACGATGACGGATTTTCAACCCGAAGCTTTCTGTAATAATTAAAGGGGTTGTCAGTAAAATCGGCTGTTAAACGTTGTGATAAAACAACTTGGAACATGTCACCATTTCTGATAAGTTCCTTTGCTTTAGTAACTTTTTCTTCAAAAAGTTCTTGAGACATATTGCTGACGAAATTCAGTTTACTTAATTCTGTCAGTTCATTTTCTGTTTCTGTCAGTAAAGATAATGACTCAATATTTGCTGACAGCGCGTTTTGTAACTCTTTTTCTGAACGCTGACTGTAAGTATTGTCTTCAATAAAAATCAGTTTTTCTCGTTTGTGGTCAAAAATTAGGGCTGATTCGTATAACATAAAATACATATCTGGCGTTCCAATCGAATCTTTCAGTTCAGGTTGAATGCCTTCAAAAATACCATAGGTATCAAATCCAGCATATCCAATCGCTCCACTTGTAAAAGGCAAGTCTAAATTTTCGTCAGTACTTTCTGGCTGACAAACTAATTTTTCCAGAAATTCCATTGGATTTTCATCGCTAATGATTTCGTCATTTACGCTTAAAATTCCGTCAGTAAATTTGATGTGCTTCACAGGATTCAACGCAATAATTGAAAAACGTGATTGGTCATTTTCTCTGGGAATGGATTCTAAAATTACTTTATTCTTCCCTTTCAGGCGAAGATAAACCGAAATTGGGGTCATGGTGTCTGCTGAAATCTCTTTAATTTTTCTCATGTTTTCTCTCTATCTATAGGTTTGAGGAAGTCTTTTCCATTGATACTGATTAGTTAAAATTTAAGCTTCGCCATCGTTGGTTCATTTTAGAAATCCTTTCAAAAAAATACAAAAAAGCCCGTAGAGTATCAAATACTCTACGGGCGTATGTCACGCGGTGCCACCGTAATTTAAGAGTTCCTAAAAGTATTACAAAAATACTAGAAAAACTCTTCTTTTCCTCGTCTAACAACAAGTCGCTTGGTATCGGGAGCATCCGTGATTTTTATTGTTTCAAATCAAATTGCGAAAAACAAATCGTTCTCGACTTTCAAATCAGCCCATTCGCTCTGATGAATTTATCTGCTCGCACAACCGCAGACTTCCTGAAAAAATTCTGATATAGAGTTACTTTTCTGATGTTGAAAATAATTGTAAAACTTTTTATGAGACTTGTCAAGGATTTAAAAATATTTTTTTAAAAAAATGAAGAAATTAGAGCTAAAATGGCTAAACCACCTTGGGTCAAAATAATCTTTTTATTACTGGTCAAAGAGCCATACAAAGCCACTAAAATAATATAAATAAGCAGTAATCTAACAATTTCAAGTGACGCTGACGAAAAGAATATTGCATAAATTAATCCTAAACCAATCAAACCGTTATAAATCCCTTGATTTTTAAAAAGCGTTTGAACTGAAGAACGTTCTAACTCCTCTTTTCCCATATTAAACACACGACTGGTTGTTTTTGAGCTTGTAGCAAAGGTCTCTAAATACATAATGTAGAAAAATTCCAAAGCAACCAAAAGCGACAGAATAATTGTTAAAATGGTCAAATTACTTCTCCTTTTTATTTAAAAGTAGTGATTTTATCAGCATTCATGCGGACAGATTCATAACCTTCTTCAACGGCTTTACCAATTGACAAAATCATAACTGGGACAAAACGTTCTTTGTCTAAATCGAAAGCTTCTGCTAATTGATCTTTTTCAAAACCACCAATTGGATTTGTCTCATAACCGTGAGCTCTTGCCACCAACATCAATTGCATTGCCGCCAAACTTGAGTCAATTTTGACAACATCATTCATTTCTTGTTTAGAAAAACTCTTGTAATAAGGAATAATTGCTCCAATTTGTTGATCTCTGACTTCCTGAGGCATTTTTCCTTCAGCAACTGCTTGGTCATAGATTTCTTCACCTAATTCATAATTAAGCATGTCACCAAAAATTAAAATCATGGCTGATGAAGTATCATTTTGCCGGGTGTTAAAGCGAATTAAAGGTTTCAATTTTGCTTTTGATTCTTCGGTTTCAGCAATGATAAAACGCCAAGGTTGCATATTTACTGATGAAGGTGCAGCCGTTGCTTCTTGAATCATTTCAAGCATTTCTTCGTGAGAAATTTTGTAGTTTTCATCATAAAGTCTGACAGATTTTCTACCAAAAGTAATATCTGAGAAATCGTTATTTTTAAAGTTCTTATTCATTTTTTCTTCTTTCATTGTGTTAATTTTGTGAGTAGTTCTAAAAGTTGTTCTTCTTCTAAAGCACTGAGCCCAATATTTAATATTTGTTGACTTGCATCTAGAGAATCATCATGTTTTTTTGCACAAAGTGCTAAATCATTTTTAGCTTTATCGGTAATTTCGACAAATACTTCTCGATTATTTTCTTTATTGCGCTCTCTTTTGACAAGATTTTTTTCTTCAAGTAATTTTAAATGTCTTGTTACAGCAGCACTATCAATTTTTAATTCATTTTGTAATTGACTTTGAGAGCAACGACCTTTACATTTTAAAATCATCATCAGTTGATAACGAGTAATACTATAACCCGTTGACTTCTCAAATTTTGCCGTCATTTCTTGATTTACAATTTTGAGCTGATAGAGTAACTGGCTGACTTTTTCAAGCTTCATAATTTATTTCTCCTTTCTTAATTGATTGGTCAATCATTGATTAGTCAATTATAGTATTAAAATAAATAAATTACAACTAAAAGAATTGAGAAATAAAAAAACTAGGATTCAACCTAGCATTTTTCCCAATATAACAACTCAAATATCACTAATCTTTCCATTTCTCGAATTTCTGTTTCACTAAAAAATAATTGCGTCAAAGCCGCTAATTCTGTATTTGAAAGCTCATCAGAGAAATAATCAGAGAAAAACTGTGAACTTACTTTTTCTGATAAAAAGAATCTAAATTTCTTACTTTTAAATTCCCAACCTAATTCCTCTAACCATACCTTATAAAGCAACATCTGCGCTTCTTTATTCTGTTCTTGATTAGGCAAATACAATTGTTCGACCTGACTAAAGAGATTATCCTCATCAAAAATCAAACGTAAAATTCCAACATTTCCATTGGCAATCCGATTTAATTCTACTAAGGCTTCTTTTGACTCCAATGCAGGATTCATGGCTGAAAATACAAAATCATAAGTATTTTCTTTTGTATTCTTTAAAAATTTATTTTGTTCTTGATGCGTAAAAGTGATTTTATTTGAATCAGCTGACTTATTCTTGGCAAATTCTAACATTTTTGCTGACAGATCAACAAGATGATAGCTGTCAGTAAAATTTGAAAAGTGTGGAATATATTTGCCTGTCCCACCAGCTAAATCTAAAAATTGACTTGTTGGTAAAAGTTTTTCAGTCACCAAAAATTCCTTTAATTGCTGACCAATATCAACCAAGCTTTCATTTTGAATTTCTTCATATTCTTGAGAAAACTCATCCCAATATTGTTCTAATTCTTTAGTATTATCATCCATTTGTCAGCCTCTTTCTCAATAATTATCAGTCCTATCTATAATTATAACAAAAGCTTTTAACTAAGCCTAAATTCATTAACCTAAAATCCGACCAATAAAATAATGAATAAAAATTGTTAGTAAACCAATAATAATATTTCTAAGAATTGCTTTAATTACCAAGCCATCAGAAAGCTTAGCACTAATCATTCCAGTTAAGGCCATTGCAAGCATTGTTGCAAAAATTGTTGCTGGAAATTGCCAAGCACCCTTAACTAAAATCATGGTTAGTAAAGGAAAAAGTCCACCAATCATAAATGAAATTAATGATGAACCTGCTGCTTGCCAAGGATTCATATAATGTCCTAAAGCAATATCATATTTTACTGACAGAACAGTTTCCAAAGGTTTTCGAGCAAGTAATTCATTAGCAATTTCTGCTGAAGTTTCCGGACTGATTCCTTTTTCAATATAAAAATCTTTCACTGCTGCTTTTTGATTTTTAAAATCTTTTTTCAATAATATTTTTTCTTCTTGAACCACAACTTTCTCACTATCAGATTGAGAACTGACACTTGCATACTCACCAGAAGCCATTGAAAAAGCACCAGAAATTAAATTTGCCAAACTAGCAATCAGTAAAGCAAAGCTACTTCCAGAAGCTGCGGAAACCGAAAAGAGCACACCAACAACTGTAAGAATTCCATCATTTGAACCCAAGACTCCCGCACGGACACTATTTAATTTTTCATCTATTGTCATTGTTTGTTTTTTCATCACAAACCTCCTTGTTTAAAGAGCAAACCCACTACATAAGTAACAAGCATCGTTAGAATCCCAGCAATAATATTTCTAAAAGTTGCATGTTTTTTATCAGCACCATTTAAATAAGCCGCAGCATAACCTGTAAATCCTAGAGCGATTAGTACGGAAATAAATGTTGCCAAAGCACTCCAACTTTTAGGAATTAAAGAAATGGCTAGCATAGGCAAAAGCGCTCCAGTTGGAAATGAGAGCATTGAGGCAATTGCCGCTCCTTTAGCACTCAATTCTTGTCCAATTGTAAAACCGTGTCTTTCACGAACCGTTGTTGCTAAAGCATCCTTTTTCATCATCTCATCCGTTGCTTTATGAGCTAGTTCATTAGAAATCCCATCTGCTTTATATTTTTGATAAACAAAATCAAATTCATTTTGATAATTAGTAGCAAGTGCTACTTTTTGTTCTTGGATAATTTTTTCCTGAGCATCACGTTGCGAACTGACCGAAACATATTCTCCCATTGCCATACTGACTGTACCTGCTAAAGTTCCGGCAAAACCTGCCAGCAAAATTGTCCCAATATGAGAGGTTGCGCCAGAGACACCAATGACAATCCCTGCAATCGAAATAATCCCGTCATTTGCTCCCATAATACTTGCCCTGACAATATTATTTCTTTGAATTAAGTTATTTTTTTCTTTCATTATCTCACCCTTTTAGAATCATTCTAAACTATATTTTAGAATGATTCTAAACAAATGTCAAGTCATTGAAATGATTTTCTGTTGATGATATAATAAAATAAATAATAAAGATAGGAGTGCTGATTTTGGAACAAGACTTAAAAGAACTATTACAATCTCATGGTTTAAAAGCTACACCACAGCGTCTCATTGTCTTAGAATACTTGATAAAACATCAAACTCACCCAACGGCAGAGCAAATTCACGAAGATTTGGAAAATATTAGCTTAGCAACGGTCTATAATACCCTTGATAAATTGGTTGATAGTGAGTTAGTGATTGCTATAAATGACGGTAGTAAAAGAAGATATGACTACTACGGAGAGCCTCATTATCATGTTGTCAATAAAACGACAGGTGAGATTATGAATGTAGATAATTTTGATTTTCGTCCCCTAATGGAGGCCGCTCGAAAAGCTAGTGGTCTTAATATTACTGGTTACAAAGTTGAAATTTATGGAGTTGAAGATTAAAAAGCACTAATCCAATTAATTAGTGCTTTTTTTATTCTTTTATACCATTTCCAGTGAATATTTTACTATGCCCTGTAATTTATATATAATGATTATAGGAAGATAATATATTTAGAAATTGAGGATAAAAATGTCAAAAACAAAAAAACTCAACACATGGTACATATATGACTAAATTTAAAGGAATTATTTACGCTTCTTTGGGAGCCGCGTTTTTTGGGATTAGTAGTATTATTGCTGGACTCCTCTTTAATCGTTGTTCTATTGAGCCAGGTTGGCTAGTTACCACGCGCATGCTCTTTTCAGGCTTGTTGTTACTTGCTTGGTTAGCAATTACTAAACACAACATCTTTAGTGTCTGGTCTTCTGTAAAATCAAGTCTAAGAATTGTAGCTTTTGGGATTTTCGGAGTACTTTTTGCACAATCTTCTTTTCTATTATCTGTTTATTACGGAAATGCAGCTATTGCAACTATTTTACAATCCCTAGGTCCCTCCATCATTATTATTATTTTAGCTATCAAAAGTAAAGCAATTCCACGTCGTCTTGATATTATTGCCATTTTTCTTTCTTTAATTGGTGTTTTTCTGCTTGTGACCAATGGAAATATTGGAGAACTTAGTTTTTCAGCTTCTGCTCTTGTTTGGGGGCTTTTATCCGCCCTTGGTGTTTGTGCTTACACTCTTATTCCATGTCCACTTATCAAAGAACACTCTCCTTTAAGCCTTGTTGCTTGGGCCTTATTAATTGGTGGTGTCATTTCTAATTTCTTACATCCAGTCACAAATTTACCTAAAAATTTTGATCAGACTGATTTACTTTTGGTCAGCCTCATCGTTGTTGTTGGAACGCTCTTAGCTTACTCTCTTTATATCAATAGTCTAAAATATACAGAACCTCATATTGTTGGTATGCTTGGAATGCTTGAACCTGTCACCGCTATTTTAATTTCTACTTTATTCCTAGGCGTTTCATTTTTAGGATTCCAACAGTTAGGTATTTTTGTCGTCTTTCTGTCGCTATTTCTCATAAATTTTCCAACTAAGAAAAAATAAAAAAACAAAACGTAAAAAATACGTTTTGTTTTTTTTAATATTATTTGAAAATATCTCTTATCTCTGGTTTAACTTGTGTTGTTCCCGGAATAAAGTGGATACTTTCAGTGCCTGCTTCTGCTGCTGTTTGATAGTACCAAATTTTCCATCTTAAAAAGGCCAAATTCATTTCTAAAACTTTAATTTTTTCTTCTAATTGCTCTTCGTGTGTTTTCATAAAATCTAAACGTTCATCAAGTGTTGAATCGCCCTCCATACACCAATCAATAAATTGAGCAATATCTTTTATGGGTATGCCTGATTTTTTTAAACAATCAATGACTTCAATATAGCCAAGATCGTCATCTGTAAATTCTCTTCGACCAGCTTTATTTCTTTTAGCAAAAGGGAGCAAACCTTCCTTATCATAATAACGTACAGCATCGTTAGAAACGTTTAATTTACGTGAAATATCGCCAATTGTATATTTTGTCATTCTTTCTCCTTGACATGGAGTTAACTCCATGTTGTATAATCAGTATATCAAAAAAATACTCTTAAGGAGAAATAAAATGTCTAAACCACTTATTGTTATAACAGGAGCAAGTTCAGGATTTGGTGCTGAAATTGCAAAATTATTTAATGCTGATGGATTCCCAATGTTGCTTTTAGGCCGTCGTACAGATAAAATCAAAGCCTTGCCCCTTGATTTTACGAATGTTCTTGTGGAATCTGTAGATGTCACGGACAAAACATCATTTGAAAATGCAATTACTAAAGCTGAAGAAAAATATGGCAAAACTGATCTTCTAGTCAATAATGCAGGTGTCATGTTATTAGGAAATGTTCTTAATCAAAATCCAGCAGAATGGAAACAAATGATGGATACTAATGTTTTGGGTGTCCTTAATGGAATGCAAATTGTACTTCCGCAAATGGTTGAACGCCAAGGAGGAACAGTAATTAACATGTCTTCTCTTGCTGGTAAAAAAACTTTTACCAATCACGCCGCTTATGTCGCTTCAAAATTTGGTGTTCATGGTTTAAGTGAAACTATCAGAGAGGAAGTTTCTGGTAAAAATGTTCGAATTTCACTTGTTGCACCTGGTGCTGCCGAAACAGAATTATTGACACATGTTACTGACGAAAGTGCCCTAAATGATTATAATCTTTGGAAAGAATCAATGGGTGGTACAACACTTGCTCCTGAAAGAGTGGCGCAAACCGTGAAATTCATTTATGATATGCCTCAAACGGTCAACATCAGAGAAATTGATATTGCCGCAACCAATCAAAATGCTTAATATTTAATATCTTAGCTAAAAAAGATACTAGTTAATCGCTAGTATCTTTTTTAGCTATTTATTTCATATTTTATCTAGGAGATAAGCTCTGCCTCCAAAAACTTTTATTTAGAAAATATTTTCTTAAAAAAATTAGGTCCTTTAGATTCTTTGGTTGCTTCAATAATATCAGTTGCCATAAGTTCTGGTCTTATGTGATAACGATTGTAAAGTTCTTCTTTTGGAACAGCATCAATAAATTCAGTATCTGCACCATATACAAGTGTTTTTATCCCTTTACTTGCCAAATAGGTCGCCACTTTTTGACCAAATCCCCCATCTTTAGTGCCATCTTCAATCGTAACAAAGAGTCCATGAGTTTCAGATAATTTGTCTAAAGCAGCTACATCCAAAAGATTTGCAAAGAATGGATTTACAACCGTTGGATTAAATCCTAATTTTTCAAGTTCTTCTGCGACATTTTCAGCTTTCTCAAGCATTGCACCAAGTCCTAAGATTGCAACTTTTTCGCCAGACTTAACAACTTCATACTGAGGTTTACTAAAATCAGTAATTTTTGTTGGGCGATTTTCCAAAGTATGCTCTGGCAAGTGTATAAATACTGGATGTTCATGTTGATTATATGCCCAATTAAGCATTGCAAAAAGGTCTTCTTCACTTGTTGCTGCAAGGTCAATTACATTGGGAATATTTGATGTTTGACTATAAACAAAACTTCCTTGGTGAGTATCGTTTGTTCCGCCAATTTGACTATTACTGATAATAACAATTGCTGGTTCTTTATTCAGTGCCAAATCATGGTTAAGTTGGTCATAGGCACGTTGTAAGAAAGTTGCATTTTGGAAAATAATAGCTCGAGTTCCTGCTGCTGCGATTGCTCCACCAAGTGTCACTGTATATTGTTCAGCAATTCCTCCATCAACATAATTTTTTGGATGATTCTTAGCAAATTGTGACAGGCCAAAGAACATTGGAATTGCGGCATTAATGGCGATAAGATTGTCACCTTTGGCTAACTTTTCTTCCATAAAGTCAAGAAATACATTATTATAGCTACGAACGATATTGGTTGAGCTATTGACTGGTTGACCTGTAGCAATATCAAAGGGTGCAAAGACTTGGTGCATTCCTTCTTTATTTTCAACTGCTGGTTTATAGCCATGTCCTTTCTCTGTGTGGATATGAAGAACAATTGGCCGATTGATATCTTTTACTGATTCAAAAAGAGTAATCAAACTTTGGATATCATTTCCCTCCTCAAGGTAACGGTAATCAAGCCCAAATGATTTAAAAAGATTATTTGCTGAGGTTCCTTTACTTGCTCGCAAATCTGCAAGATGTTGATAGATTCCTCCATGATTTTCGGTGATGGCCATTTCATTATCATTTACAATAATAATAAGATTCCCGTTAAGTGTACCTGCGCCATCAAGTCCCTCAAATGCAAGTCCTCCTGAGAGTGCGCCATCACCAATGATGGCTACAATATTTTCTTTTTTTCCTTGCATATCTCGAGCCAAGGCATATCCCATAGCTGTTGCAATAGATGTAGATGTATGACCGACTCGTATAAAGTCATGTTCATTTTCTTCAGGATCTGTATAGCCTGTTGTTCCAGAAAATTTGTCCTTGTCAGTAAAAAATTCTTTACGTCCTGTTAAAACTTTATGCGGATAGCTTTGATGACTAACGTCCCAAATTAATTTATCAACAGGTGAGTTAAAGACTTTATGTAAAGCAACAGTCATTTCTACCACACCAAGATTTGGTCCGAGATGGCCCCCTGGATATTGACTGACACGATTAAGAATTGCATCACGTACATTTGTAGCGAGCTCTTCTAGTTCTAGCGCTGTAAGATTCTTGATGTCTTTGGGGTCATTTACTTTGTCTAATACTGTCATAATTTTTTCTTCCTAGTTCTATTTAGATTATAAAGCTGCGAGTAAAATTTAATATTATTTAAGTTTAATAAGGTCATTTTTTAATAAGCTAATATAACATTAACGTTTACGTTTGTAAACGATAAAGAAATTATACTTTTTTATATTTTACTTGTCAAGAAATCTGTCATCTTTTTTAAAGAAAGTCTATAATATTATTTTGAGAAACGCATTGGACTGAAATAAAAAAAGACTAACGTAATTATTAGTCTTTTTCCTATTATCTTATAAATTGTCATCGATTTTTTCTAAGAGTCTCAAGAATTCAGCTTGTTCTTTCTCGGTCAAGGGTTCAATCAATTTCTTTTCAGATGCTTCAAATATTTGATTAATCTGATTAATAATTTTTAGCCCTTTGGGCAAAATATAGATATTTTTTTGACGTTCATTCTCTTTAGGAATTCGTCTTTCGATATATCCTTTTTTTTCCAAACCTTGGAGCATACTTGTTATACTTGCTCCTCGTCTATTAAATACTTCTGCTAAATCTTTTTGGATGAGACCTTTATCTTGATTTTCTGCAATATATGCGATTACTCTAGCTTGTTGATGATTCACTTCTAAATCTTTCATCATTTGACTAGAGGTCATCATTGATTTTTGTGAAATAGAACGAAATAAATTTGAATAGATTGTATTAGCCATTTGGAGGACTCCTCTTATTTGATTTGCTGTTTCTTATTTCTTAGTATAATGGTCTTTTATTCATTTGTCAATTTATAACAATTAGATATCTAACAGTTAGTTCTTGACATTTTCATTTATTTGATTTATGATAATTCTTGTTAGTTAGAATTCTAACTATTTTTTAAAAAAGGAGAATCAAATGTCTGAAAATTTAACAAGAGAATGGATTAATTTCTCAGACCAAAAACTGTTTGATAAAAGTTATCTCTCAAAAACATATCACATTCCGGAAGAGTTCTTATCTTATGCAACAGATAAAGACGAGAGTGCTCGAATAGAGATTGACGATGAAACTAAAAGTCTACTCATTATTTTTGATATGCCATTTGAAGATCAAACAGATGTGGCTTATTATTCATCGGGGCCTATGAGTTTTATTGTAACAAAAGAGGTCATCATCACAAATGTAGCGGATAAAAAGATGGCAACAATCTTGAAAAATTCAAAACTGCTTCATCAGTTAAATCCAAAACATAAGACTTCTTTTGTCCTTCATTTCATGCTAGCTATTGCCAAAATTTATGTCGATAAAATTAGAATTCTCAATCGTAAAAGAATATTAATTGAACAAACTTTGGGTAAGGCACCGAAAAATGAAGACTTGATTAATTTGATGAAAATTGAGCGAAGTTTAATTTATTTCATTATGTCCTTGAAATCAAATTCTTTAGTCATTTCTAAAATTAAAAGTGGTAAATATTTAAAACTTTATGATGATGAAAAGGAACTTCTTGATGATTTAATGATTGAAGTTGACCAAGCTTTTGATATGTCTAATATTTCAAATAGGATTTTGAATGAGATGACTGATTCTTATGATTCAATCATTAATAATAATACAAATAGTGTCATGAAATTTTTGACCTCTTATTCAATTATTCTGACTATTCCTACCATCATTTTTAGTTTTTATGGTATGAATGTTCCTCTGCCCTTGACTAATCTCCCAAAAATATCTTGGGAAATCATTTGTTTACTAGCTCTTCTCTTGTCAGTTTTACTGACTCTCTTCTTCGTCAAAAAAGATTATTTTTCTAAACGATAGTTTTGGGTTGACAAAACAAAAAATAAGTATTATGATATTCTAATAGTTAGATATCTAACTATTAGAATATCTATCATTTCGATTCAGAAAGAAGAACAATAAAAATGAGTAAAAAATCCAACTCTTATTATCTTAAGGAAGCGCCCATCAGAAAAGCAATTGCTCACTTATCAATTCCCATGATGATTGGAATTTCGGCAACAACAATCTATAACTTAATCAATGCCTATTTTATCGGCCTTGTCCATGACACAAATATGATGTCAACAATCACTCTAGGTTTAACAATAACCATTGTTTTTATGGCCATCGGAAACCTTTTTGGTGTCGGAGGCGGAACCTTTATTACTCGTCTGCTAGGTTCTGGCGATAAAGAAAAAGGAAAGAAAATCGCTGGTTATTCTTTTTATATGAGTTTAATCATTGGTTTGCTTATTGGGCTTGTTTCTCTTTTCTTTTTAAGTCCAATCGCTCATATTTTAGGAGCAGACGCCGCAACTCTTACTTATACTAAAGAATATGCTGGAGTTTTATTAGGTGGTGGTTTTAGTATGATTTTAAACTATGGACTGGAACAATTAGTTCGTGCAGAAGGTGCCTCAAAAGAATCAATGTATGGCATGTTCGTTGGGGTTGCGACTAGTATTGTCTTAGATGCCCTCTTTATCCTAGTTTTAAATCTTCATGTCATTGGGGCTGGACTTTCAATGGTGATTGCAAATCTAGCTTCTACAGCTTATTATGTCTGGTTTTTAGAAAATAAAAGTGAATCGCTTAAAGGATTTTTAAAACATTTTAAAATCAGTTTAAAAGACCAATTTGAAATCTATAAAATTGGGATTGCAGAAGTTTTCAAATCAGCATTTATGATTGTCACAACACTTTTGTTAAATCACTTTTCTGTTCAATATGGTGATAATGTTCTTGCTAGCTTTGGGATTGCCCTTAGAATCACTCAACTGCCTGAATTTTTGACCATGGGACTCTTTTTAGGGGCCATTCCACTCTTTGCCTATAGTTTTGCTTCAAACAATACTCAACGATTAAAAGAAGCACTTAAAGAGTTGACTCTTTGGATTGGCGGAATTTCTATTCTCTTTGCTTTAATTGTCTATCTTTTTAGAGTTCCTGTCATGCAACTCTTTACTGATGATAGTGCAGTAATCAAAGTGGGCTTAATCGTACTAGCCGCACAACTGGTTTCATCTGTCTTCAATGGTTTTTCGGGATTATTTACTGGAATTTTTGAAGCTTCTGGTCTAGGTGCACAAACTGGGGTAATGTCTACTATCCAAGGGATTCTTTATATCCCAATCGTCATTATCTTACATCATTTTTACGGATTAACTGGCCTCATCTGGTCAATGACCCTAACAGAAGGAATTGCCTTTGTAGCAGGCCTCATCATGCTTATCCCTTATTTATTAAAATTAAACAATGGTAAACTTATGGAAAATCACCCTGAATTAGCCGTTGCTGAATAATATATTAAAAACGAGGAAATTTATGGCCTCGTTTTTTTATATATTATTTTCCAGTCCAGACGTATTTATCATAATTTAAGCCTGATAAATTATAAGTTAATGGAATGAAAAAACGATAACAGTAATAATCTGCTATCGTTTTTTATTCTATTGCCACTCAACAGTTGCTGGTGGTTTGCTCGTAATATCGTAGACGATACGGTTGACGTGGTCCACCTCATTAACGATACGTTTTGAGATTTTTTGGAGAAGATCCCAAGGAAGTTGGGCAAAGTCAGCTGTCATTCCATCGATTGAAGTGATGGCACGAATAGCTAGTGTATAGTCATATGTTCGTTGGTCTCCCATGACACCGACTGATTTCACATCTGTATTTACTGTGAAATATTGCCAAACATCACGTTCAAGGCCTGCAGCAGCAATTTCTTCACGAAGAATTGCATCTGATTCACGAACAGTTTCTAGTTTTTCTTCTGTTAAATCACCAAGGACACGAATGGCAAGTCCTGGTCCAGGGAAAGGTTGACGCCAAACGATTTCGTCAGGCATTCCAAGTTGTGTTCCAAGCGCACGAACTTCATCTTTAAAGAGTGTGTTCAATGGTTCAATCAATTGGAATTGCATATCTTCAGGAAGACCACCAACGTTATGGTGTGATTTGATTGTTTGAGCTGTATCTGTTCCTGATTCAATAACGTCGGTGTAGAGTGTTCCTTGGGCAAGGAAGTCAACACCTTCTAATTTGTTTGCTTCATCATCAAAAACATAAACGAATTCGTTACCGATAATTTTACGTTTTGTTTCTGGGTCTGAAAGGCCAACAAGTTTGTCCATGAAACGTTTTTGAGCATCTACTTTAATGATATTAAGACCGAATTTTCCGCCCAATGTCTCCATGACTTGGTCAGCTTCACCTTTACGAAGGAAACCGTGGTCAACAAAGATTGATGTCAATTGGTCACCGATGGCACGTTGTAAAAGTACACCTACAACTGATGAATCAACACCACCTGAAAGGCCAAGAAGAACTTTTTTATCGCCAACTTTTTCACGAATATCTTTGATTTGCATATCAATGAAGTTTTCCATTGACCAGTTCCCTTTTGCTCCACAAATGTTAAGCGCAAAGTTTCTGAGCATTTCTGTCCCGTGAACTGAATGACGAACTTCTGGGTGGAATTGGATACCGTACAAGTTGCGTTCTGTATTTTCAACAGCAGCAAATGGACTGTTTGGTGAAGTTCCGACAACGTGGAAACCTTCAGGAATAGCTGTTACACGGTCACCGTGGCTCATCAAAACATCTTGAACTTCGGGGGTTCCTGCAAACAATGCTGATTTTTCAGTAAGTTGAAGTGGGGCAACACCGTATTCGCGTTCGCCTGCTGCTTCTACCATACCGCCGAGCTTGTAGCTCATCAATTGCATTCCGTAGCAAATACCAAGAACTGGCAAACCAAGTTCAAAGATTTCAGGATCAATATCGAATGAACCTTCATCATAAACTGAATTTGGACCGCCTGAAAGAATAATACCGATTGGATTAATCTCACGAATTTCTTTGGCTGTAACTTTGTGACTCATGAGTTCTGAGAAAACACCGATTTCTCGGATACGACGCGCAATAAGTTGATTGTATTGTGAACCATAGTCGAGTACAATGATTTTTTCAAGTGTAGTGTCGGACAAGGGACCCTCCTCTAATAAGGTGCAAAAGTCCGAATTCCTGTTGGAAAGTTCGAACTTTTGTTCAATTATTTTATTAGATTTATTCTATCATAATTTATTGTTTTTTGCAGAGATATTTGTGAATAAATAAAATAAATTTTAGAAAAATCGTATGATAGTGATTACATTTATTTTTACTGACGAAAATGAAAAACTACTGACAAAGCTGTCAGTAATTTTTTTCATCTAAATCTTTTGCCAAAGCAAAATTTCCAATCGTTGCCGAACCATTATTTGCGACTGACGGAGTCATAATATAATCTGTCAGTAAATAGGGCACGTGGACATAACCTGCCATTAATTTTGTGAATTCTTTGCGCACGCGCTCAATCATGTGCGTTTGGGTCATAACGCCACCACCAAAAACAATTTTCTCAGGTGCAAGTGCTAAGGTTGTATTAACGGCGATTTGTGCAATGTAGAAAGCTTGGATATCCCAAACTTTACTGTCAGCTGGAATATCTTCTCCACGAATTCCTAAGCGGGCTTCAAGGGAAGGACCGGCTGCCACTCCTTCTAGACAATCACCATGAAATGGACAAACGCCTGCAAAATTAAGATCGTCTGGATGGCGTTTAACATATTGATGACCCATTTCTGCATGAGAAAATCCTCCAATAAATTTCCCATCTTGTACGGCTCCTCCACCAATTCCTGTTCCAATTGTGAAGTAAACCAATGATTTTCCGCCAGTCACAATCATCTCACCGTAAGCCGAGCTATTGACATCGGTAGTGAAAACCATCGGAATATCAAGTGCGGCTTTGAGTTTTCCTAATAAATCAACATTTGCCCAACCAGCTTTTGGCGTGGTTGTTATATAGCCATAAGTTGCACTTTCAGGCTTGATGTCAATAGGCCCAAAAGAACCAACTGCCAATGATTTAACAGGATTTTCTTTAAAAAATTCAATGGTTCTAGTAATTGTTTCTTCGGGACTAGTCGTTGGAATTTGATTTGTTTTTAAAATGTTAAACTGCTCATCACCAATCGCAAGTACAAATTTTGTTCCGCCTGCTTCGATTGAGCCATAATGATTTGTCATAATTTTTTCCTATAATTTGTTACTTTTTATGTTCTATTTCGTATAGTATTAGTGAAGGAATTTTCTGTCAGTAAAAAATATTACTGACAGAAAACTTCTAGCTTATTTGTCAGTCTTATTTGCGTAAGTTTGTGAAAAATCTACCGCTGCACCAATTAAGTTGGCAGAATTTCTGAATTCACAAGTTACAATTTCTGGCATAAAAGTCGCTACTTCAATAATTTCCATGATTTTTTGAAGTTGTTTTTGTAGTTCTGGAATTAACCATTTAGCTTGGGAAACTCCTCCTCCAATAATCACTAATTCTGGATCAAAAGAATAAGTCAGATTAAAAATTCCTTTTGCGACATTGTATAGAAAAATATCTTTTTCTTCATTAGCTATTTCATCACCATTAAAGGCTTTTTCAAAAATTTCGATGGCATCAAGAGCTTCTCCCGTGCGTTTATTATAGCGCTCAGCCATTCTAATCGTTGTTCCTAATGTTGAAAACGAATGTTCATCATCCATGAGCATAAAGCCAAATTCACCGCCAAAAAGATGTTTCCCATGATGGACTTTCCCATTCATAACAACAGAACCGCCAACACCTGTTCCAAGCACAAGGAGCAAAACATCTGACAAACCTTTTGCCGCACCAAATTTCACTTCGGCAAGCGCTGCACAATTGGCATCATTTTCGATAGAAACAGGTAATCCAAATCGTTTTTCTAGTTCAGCATGAATATCAAATTCATGAATATAAGGGAGAGCACTTGCTCCTTCAATGACACCAGTCGCTTTATTTACTGCTCCTGGAGAACTAATTGCAACACCACAAACATCAGAATTTTCCTTAAATTGTTCAACGATTGCTGTCAGTGATTGATAAAATTGATCCAGATTATCAGGAGTTCCGAAAGCACCTTCTTCTCCTAATTTTCCGTCAGCAAATCTTGCATATTTAATGCTTGTTCCACCAATATCTATTGTTAATAATGACATATTTCTCCTCCAAATTTTCTTATATTTTAACAGAAATCATTGATTGTATTTTTCTAAAATTGAATCTGGAACTTGTAAAAGTGATGAGTCTGTTAAATTTTTATACCAATAAGCTGATTTTTTTAAAGTTTTCACTTGGGTATGGATATTCAAACTAATCAAACCATAACGATTTTTGTATGAATTACGCCAACTCCAGCAATCAATTGGTGTCCAAACATGGTAACCAAAACAATTTGAGCCTTCTTGAATCGCTTTATGGAGCCAAAAAAGATGTTCTGTTGTAAAGGTGATTCGATAATCATCTTGGATTTGGCCCTCTTCATCTTTGAAACGCTCTTCATTTTCTACGCCCATCCCATTTTCAGAAATAAACCAAGGAATATTCCCATAATCTTCTTGAATTCGCTTGGCAATTTCGTAAATGGTTTGTGGATGTATCTCCCAACCTCTGTCAGCATTCATCCGCACCCCACGTTTATTGAATGATGCGTAATATTTGTCGGGACGCCAATCTTGAGCCAAACTATCACTAGAATATTCAGGTTCTTGTACTCGGCTCGGATGGTAGTAATTAACTCCCAAAAGGTCCACTTTATTTTCCTTAATTCGTTTCAAATCTTCTGCTTCCGACTGCCACAAAACATTTTCTTTTTGTAAAAGGCTGACTAACTCTTCTGGAAATTCTCCCTTTATTGATGCATCTAAAAAGAGGCGATTTTGCCAAAGGTCTGCCATTTCTGCTGCTTTTAAATCTTCGATTTTTTCAGTTGCTGGATAGGACGGAGTCAAATTTAAAATGATTCCAATTCGTCCTTCAGGATTTTTATTGATTTTTCGGTATTGTTCAATCGCAAGAGATGAGGCGAGTTGCAAATGATAAGCCACTTGAACAGCTTTTTTCCCATCAACAATATCAGGGTAATGGAAACCTAATAGATAAGCACACTCAACGACAACCATAGGCTCATTAAAAGTAAACCAATCACTCACTCGGTCGCTGAATTCAGCAAAACATTTTGCTGCAAAACCTGCATATAAATCAACGACATGACGACTTTCCCAGCCTCCATATGTTTTTAAAAGTTCAACTGGTAAATCAAAATGATTTAAATTAATCATCGGACGAATCCCTTGCGCAATAAATTCATTAATTACAGCATTATAGAAATCAACCGCTTTTTCATTGACCGTATTCTTTTCTAGGTCGTCAATCAAACGCGACCATTGAATACTTGTCCTTATTGATTTTAGACCGGCAGCCTTCATTAATTTTATATCTTCTCGAAAGTCATTGAAAAAATTACTGGCTGTATCAGGTCCAATTCCGCCCCAAAATCGTTCTTGATAATGGTCAAAATCATAATCAAAAACATTGTCATGCTGCTTTTTAAAACGTCCTTCAGTTTGTGGCCCACTCGTTGCTGCTCCCCACAAAAAATTTTCTTGGAATTTTAATTCCATTTTCTACTCCTCTCAATAACTCTTCATTTTTACTCTGCTAACTGTTCTTCAACTTTCAAACGCCAAGTTTTTGTCACACTTAAAGAATAAACTTGTAAAAGGCCAATCAAACCAAAGAGAATCATGCCTTTAAATTGCCAAGTCAAAACAAAGATAAGGACAATCCCAAATAAAAGTTTTAGATAGGTTTTAAAACTAATAAAATTTGAAATAAAGCTCATTTTTAATAAGTTTCCAAAACTTATTTCAAATTGACTATCAAAAATCATTGTATATTCAAAAGCGGTCATAAGATAAGTTAAACCAAAGAATAGAATGAAATCAATCACCAAGAAAAGTAAACCTTGGATTTGTACTGAAAGATATAAATTATAAGCGAGCAAAAGACTCAAAGAGGTATAGAGCCAAAAAATAATATTTGCTCTTAAAAAGTCTCGCTTGAAAATTTGATAAGCCTGTTTCACTGAGATTGACTTATAGTCAAAACCATGTTCCAAATACAACTCTGTTACCACTTTAAAGGCAGGACCAAGTCCTAAAACAAACAGCCCTGTGAGCGCTAAGAGCCAAAATATCAAGGTCAATTTAACAACGACCCAAATTCGAATAAAGAATTCTTCTAGTGCTTTTCCAATCATTTTTCTATAACTTTCTAACTTTTATTACTTCATTATAACACTTTTCCAATGAAATGTTAGGGTTTTCATGATAGCCTTTTCTTTGCTTTTATGGCAAACTTTTACAGCCCTTTGTCAGTTATTTTTTTGTCCTAATACTTGTATTTCATATAAACGAACAGCGGTATCTGCTCCTTGTGTTGGTTTAATGGCTGTGATCCTAACGTACCGCGCTTCTGTCTGTTTGAAAGAATCTTTGGTTTCCCCCAATTTATTTTTCTTAACGTTGACAACTTCTGTCCAATTTTGATTATCCTTTGAAATCTCAATGGTGTAATCAGAAGTATTCATGTCAGGTGATTCTCCTCCTTTTTGAGCATGGTCAATCAGGACTTGATTGATTTTTTCTGATTTCCCAAGGTCAATTGTAATATTGTGTTTACCCGTGCCAACGGCACACCATTTGGTATTTAATTTTCCATCAACTGCTTTTGGTCCTGATTCAGATTCATTAGTGAAACTGTCTACTTGAACGGATTGATTTAATGCAAAATTTGTTAATTCTACTGGTTGATCAATTACAGTAATCAGTTCAGTTTGAGTGACTGAATCTTCTTGTCCTTTTTCATTGATGACCGTTAATTTGACGGAATAACTCCCTGCTTTATCAAAACTTACTTGAGGATTCTTTTCTGTAGAAGTAGCGGGACTTGCACCGTCAATTTCCCATTTATATTTGACGGAAGCTAGATTAGATTGATTCATTAAAGTTACTTTTTCACCAATCGTAACTAGGGTTTTATCTGCTACAAATGCCGCTTTAGCTAATGAATTATCTGGCCATTTCACAGAGGTCGTAACTGAATGTCCAGATTCTCCAGCCTTATTAATTGGGACAATTTCAAATTTTGTTGAATTGATATTTTTGCCGCGTTTTAAGGCATTAACAAAGAAGGCATTGATATTGCTTGCTCCTAAAAATTCTTTACTTCCATCATCATTCAACTGATAGATTTCATAAGTAGAAAGATTATTTTTAGTTGCATCTGATTTCCAAGAAAGTCTAAAACCACCTACTGTTCCTTCTTCTTCAAAAGCTTCATCAGTTACTTTTGCATCCGAAAGTACGATTGGAGCGACTTTTTGACCAGTGGTCAAAGTCATTTCTCCTAGATTAATGGCTTTAAAATCCATTGCTTGATCAGATTTTATGCTTAAACCGATTTTTTTGATTGTTTGACCTTCATATTTCTTAACATCAAAACTTATTTCTGACCAATTCTCAGTCAGGCTTTTATCTCCTGTAATGCTAACTTTTTGACCATTTGCTAGTTCTAAGATTGCAGAAACTTTAAGCGCTTGGTCTGAGCGCATACTAACAGAGAATTTTGCTCCCTTATCAATTTTCAAATCACTAGCAAACAATGTGATGTTTGAGCTTTTCCTTGCATCTAAATGTTCAGCCATAAATTTCAGTGAATTTCCACCGTTATAAGCATTTGCAAAGTCGAAGCTTGGACTTATTTTATTTTTTCCTTCGTTGTCAATAATCCAGCGGTAAGATGGTAAAATACCTGCTAAACTGCGGTCGTTCCAATCCATTTCTGAGATTTTTTGACCAGCTTTAAAATAGTTATAACCATTTCCTAAATTAAAATTAGTATTAAATTCATTACCGCTTATTGCTGATTTTTCCAGAACATATTTGGAAAGTCCTGTCCATGATTCATTAACAGAGTGATCAACTTGACGAGGGTCTGCTTTTTGATTGACCCAGAATGCTGATTCACGATTTTGAAAATCATCCCAATTACTTGCGTTAGTGTAGGTAGCGCTTGCTGCATAGAGTCCAATTGATGTTTGAGTGGCTTGATTTCCTTTTTCTAAAAGGTTCCATTTAACTGGAGTTTGGACGTCTTTCGCTTGCACATCTATTCCGGCATAAATATTATAAGGGTCAATATTGTGATTTTTAGCATAGAGATTCGATTTTTCAAGTAATTTTTGGTCGGCCAAATTATTTTGAGTCCACCAGAAATTTAAAAACATCGCGTCTGCTGCTTTATCTTGTACAAATGTCGCATTTTGGTCATTTAACTGATTTTGCCAATCCACTTTTCCATCTTTAGTCATGGCATCATACCAAATGATTTGAAGACTAGAATCTTCTTTTTTCACCTGTTGAATCAAGGCTTTCATGTTAGCTGCATCGTCAGCATTTAGCCCTTGGGTTTCTTCATTGATAAACCATCCCTCAAATCCATAAGTCTTGGCAACCTTAACCATTTGACTGGCAAATGGATATTGTCCTTGCTCATCTTTTTTGAGCATTGTTTTGACCCAATCTACTTTTCCACCGTATTCTTTAGGCGGTAAGAAAATTGTTCCAAGTACCGGAACACCATTGCTGTGTGCTTCATCAATAACATCTGCTGACGGAGTTACAATTATTCCTTCACCAGATGAGCCACCCCAATAAACCAGTGTGTCAATGTATTGCCAATAATCAAAAGTATAGCTCTCAAATTTTGTTGTGCCTCGCGAAGGATTTCCAGAAGTTTGTGAGTTCATCATCGATAAGGCGACAATTTTTGTCTTTTTGTTCTGATTTTGATTGGATGGACTTAGTTTATCAGGAGAAATTCTTTTGGTAAGTGGCACTCGGGATTGATTGTAAACTAAATCTTTGTCATTTTCCGCTGACCATTCTAGAAATTTATCAGGCATCCAATAAGATGAAATGGGAGCATTCTTACTTTGGTAATCTGGAATTGCTTCTGCTGTCACTTTATAATTAGCTTTCACATGTTTTGCTGAAGTTCCAAAACAAGCTGTCAGTAAAGTTGCAGATGCCAAAATTCCTGTAGAAAGGCATATTCTAATAAAAAATTTTTTCGATTTTTTCATAAAATCCTCCAATAAAATTTATTAATCAAGATTTTTTATTTCTAAAGCAAAAGCTTGCCAAGGTTGAATTTCTATGTCTGTCAGTAAATCTGGAAAGCTGTCATTACTGATGATTTCATTTTTTTTGACAAAAGAACTTTCAAAACGTTGGCTTGAATTTGATAAATTGGCGACCACCAGAAAAGTTCTTGTTGTCGTTTTTCTCAAGTATGCGAAGATTTCGTCAGCACTTTCAAGTAATTCAAAATCTGCTTCTATCAGCCAATTTTCTTGGTGACGAAGTTTGATTAACTTTTGATAAGTATAAAATACAGAGTTAGAATCACTGACAGCTTGGTCAGCATTTATTATCTTAGTATTAGGATTGATAGAAAGCCAAGGTTTCCCTTTTGTAAAACCAGCTTTCTCATCACTGGTCCATTGCATCGGCGTCCTAGCATTATCACGACTCATTTCTCGCAAAACTTTGATAATTTCTTCTTCTGACTGTCCTTCTTTTTTTCTGTCAGTAAAATATTCATGTGATTCTACGTCATTTATTGCTGACAGATTTTCAAAAGGAAAATTGGTCATTCCTAATTCTTCGCCTTGATAAATAAAAGGAGTGCCACGCATCAAATGAAAGAGAATTGCAAAAGCTTTGGCTGATTTTTCTCTATATGTCCCCCCATCTCCCCAAAAAGAGACAATTCGTGGCAAATCGTGATTGCCTAGAAAAAGAGAATTCCATGCTTCATTTGGCGTCAATTTCTGCCAAGCGGTCATTGCTTCTTTTAGCTTTGGAACATTTAAGGGGAGCTTTTTCCATTTGTCCCCGTTTCCTGCTGATGTCAATAGATGCCAGAAACCAAAAACCATTGAAAGTTCATGACGAGTGGGGCCACTATATAACTTTGCTAATTCTGGTGAACTTGACCAAGCTTCACCAACAGTGAGATAGTCCTTTTTACCAAAAGTTGCTAAATTCATCTCTTTTAGATAATCATGCAGTTTTGGACCATTAACCGTGATTTCTTGATCTGTTTTTTTTCCAATCAAATCAATGACATCTAATCTAAAACCAGAAATTCCCTTAGCCAACCAAAAATTCATCATCTTATGAATTTCCTTACGCACTTCTTCATTTTCCCAATCCAAGTCAGGCTGCTGTGGACTAAAAAGATGAAAATAATATTGTTGAGTGCTTGAGTCATAAGTCCAATTTTTAAATTCTCCAATCGGTTGATCCCGCCAAATATAAAAATCTCTTCTCAGATTATTTTTAGATTTTTTGGATTCTTTAAACCACAAATGTTGGTCAGATGTATGATTGACAACCAAGTCCATAATGACACGAATATTAAGTTGCTTTGCTTTTTCTATGAGCGCTTCAAAATCAGCCATTGTTCCAAAAAGTGGGTCAATTTTATAGTAATCACTAATGTCATAACCATTATCAACCATCGGGGATTGATAAATCGGAGATAGCCAAATACCATCCACTCCTAGTTTTTCAAGATAAGTTAATTTCTCTATTATTCCATTGATGTCACCAATTCCGTCATCATTTGAATCCTTAAATGACCGGGGATAAATTTGATAAATGACTGCTTTTTTCCACCAATTATTCATCATTTCCTCCATAAATTTTCATAAATTCCGGAAGTACCTTGCTAAGATCGTCTAAAATTTCACTGACAGACTTAGCTGCAGCATTGTCAGCCCAAATCGAAAAGTAAGTTCCTCTGACAGCTTTCATCTCTTCTTGATTTAAATATTGCTGACCAGAAAATTTTTGAATTTTTCCTTCCCTTTCCAGTTTTTCAGCCGTTGGATAAGAATAGCCTGCTTCTTCACCTAAAACATAATAAAGGTCATTATCACAAAAATTTATTAAGGTATAACCCTTAGTTAACCATTCTTTGACTTCTGCCATCCCTTTGTCCCAGTTTGTCCAATAACAAACCTCCACATTTTTATTCAAAGGAACCAATGACTGAAGGTCTTTTCGTAAAAATCCATCATTCCAAATACGAACTTGTTTTCCTTTTTTCTGCAAATGCTCGGTCAATTGATTAACATAGTCATAATAAAACTCTAAACCACTTGCCTTATTTCCATATTTTTCCCGAGTTTTCTCCACTAAATAAGGATATTTTTCAATTTGCCGAAAATCAATAAATTCATCAGCCCCGATATGAAAAGTATCTGAATCTGGGAAAATATCGACTATCTTATCAATTATTCCCATAATCCAATCAATGACTGCTGGATTAGTAACATCTACCGCTTGTTGATTGCTGTCAGGTAGTGCAAATTCAGGATTTTGCTCTAACAAGGAGCCCATGTGACCTGGACTATCAAAATCAGGAATCAAAGTGATTTCGTGTGTTTTTGCAAATTCTTTCAATTCTTTGAGCATATTTTCTGAATATTTTTTACTGACAGGGCTGTCAGTAAAATTTAGCGCAAATCCTTCATTTTCATTGAGATGAAGTTGTAAATGAGTCAGCTTATGCTCTTGAAGTAAAAGAACTAATCTTTTTAACTCTGCTATTGACCAATATTTTCGTCCAATATCGACTAATAATCCTTTTTCCATAATAATTCCAATAAAATAAGACCTCCAAACTAGTTTCAAAATGAATTTAGAAAGGAGATCTTGGATTTGTTTACCTCTTATTTATTTTTTAGATAAGTATCATATTGACTTTGCATTTCTTTTTGAACTTTATCATAACCTGCTTTTTTCAATTCAGCTTTGAGTTTTGGTAAAGTTTGAACTGGGTCAACAGATCCTGTGTTCAATTGATCTAAATATTGACTCATGACATTTGATAAGTTTGAAATTTCAGATTTCACTTTTGATTGGTCAAAAGTAAAGCCAAGCAATGGTGAAACTTTTGCATCTTTAATTGATTGGTCACGTTTAGTAATCATTTCATTGGTAACCGCATCAGTTGTATAAAGAATGGCATTATTTCCTGTATTCCAAGCAGCCATATGTTTTACACCTTCACTGTATGAAGGAAGTAATTTAATTTTCTTATCACCAGTTTTTTCCCATTGTTGTCCTTCAACACCATAAACTAAACCATTTAAAAGTTCAGCGTCACTATTGATGATTCCAAGTGCTTTAACCGCTTCTTCTTTATGTTTAGAGGTATTTGAAACAACGAAGTTAGCCATACGAGCTTGGTCAGTTGTAATCAATGGATTAGTTACTGCTTTAGATACAAGTGTTTGTCCTGCTGCTTGAGTCAAAATAGTATCGCCGTAATCGTAAGGACCTTGTGTTTCGACACGAGCGAACCAGTTATTTGAATTCAAGTCAAATGCAGTATTTGAAGTAGCTGCATCGGCCGGAATTAAACCTTTAGTATAGTAATCATGCATTTTCTTCAAATTATCAATATAGGCAGGAATGTCATAAACATTTTGGATTTTTTTACCATCCCCTGTTGTATCTACAGCAAATGGCAAACCATTCCCAAGGACATAGTCAACATTACCTGGTGTTTTGAAACCTTGACCAATGGCAAAAGCTGCAACATTAGGATCTTTTTTATGGAATTCTTCAATCACTTTTTCAGCAGAGGCAAATGAATCAACGCCGTCAATTGATAAATTATATTTATCCAAATATTGCTTGTTAAAAGTAATCACTTGTTGAGCATAAATATTACCATTTACAGGATATCCATAAAGTTTTCCATTGATTTTATTTCCCTCAATGTAAGCAGGATTAAGTTCATTATAAGCTTTCTTGGCATATTTAGGGGCTAAATCAGTTAAATCAGCAAAGGCACCTTTAGCGGCATTTGTTGCATAATCTTGGGCAAAAGCAATGTCATAAGCTTCACCAGATGAAACGATGACGTTCATTTTTTGAGCGTAATCTCCCCAACCAATGTAGCTAATATCCAATTTCACACCAGCTTTTTTCTCAAGAATTTTATTAGCGTTAGCCATCAATTCTTTGTAATTGTCTGGCTTATCACCAATCTGGTACATGTGTAAAGTTGTTTTACCAGAACTACTTTTTGACTTCGCAGATGAACCACAAGCCACAAGTGTAAAGGCTGCAAGCACTGATACGGTACCGAGTGCAACTTTTTGATAATTTTTCATTAGAGTATGCTCCTTTAGGGTTTCCCCAATTTTTTTAACTTTATTAATGTTTGCGCTTTCTTTAAGCGTCTAAATTTACTCTGCTAAATAAGCAGAGTCTTCTTATTCTTTAACGCCACCAATGGTTAGACCTTTGACAAAATAACGTTGGAAGAATGGATAACTAATCGCAATTGGTAAAGTTGAAATGATAACAATTGCCATACGTGCTGATTCACCAGGGAGAGCCGCTAAACCTCCGGCAATCTGTGAGCCTGCTCCTGCATTTTGTGTTAAGAATTGTAAGTTGTTTTGAACTTTCATCAGCAAATATTGCAATGGAATCAATTTATCATTTGAGATATAAAGAAGAGCATTAAACCAGTCATTCCAATAACCTAAGGCCGCAAAGAGGGAAATGGTTGCAATCCCAGGTACTGCTAAAGGAAGAACAATTTGAGTGAAAATTCTAAGTTCACTTGCTCCGTCAATTCGGGCAGATTCAATAATTGAATCTGGAACTGAACGTTTAAAGAAAGTTCTCATAACAATGATGTTAAATGGCGAGACAGCCATTGGCAAAATCAAAGCCCAAATTGTATCTTTCAATTGTAGAAGATTAGTCATTACCAAGTAATTCGCAATCATCCCAGGTGAGAATAACATTGTGATTAAACAAAAGATAGTGAAGAATCGACGGAAAGGAAAGTTATTTCTAGAAATCGCATAAGCATAAAGTGAAGTTGCTGTAGAATTAATTGCAGTCCCTAGAACCGTAACAAGTACTGTGACAAACAATGATTGCAACATTTTATCTTTCATTTGGTCAAATAAGAATGTATAAGCATAAAAGCTCCATTCTCGTGGCCAAAAGCTATAACCGAATTGTTGCAAAGCCGATTCTTTTGTCAGCGAAATGGCTAAGACAAAGAGGAAAGGTAAGACACAAGAGATTGCAAAAAGTGCAATGACGATATTAAAAACAAAGTTAACTGGACGATTAAATCCTCGAACAGATAATGAGGCTATTTTTTTCTTTTTCATATATTATTAGCTTTCAAGTTTGATAAAAGGCTTGACCTACTAGCTTCCTCCTTTCTTAGAATAATGCTGAATCACTATCAAGTCTGCGGGCAAAGAAGTTTGTAATCATTAGAAGAATGAATCCTACTACCGATTGATAAAGCGCTGCTGCCGTCGCCATTCCTAAGTCACCAGTGTTAGCTAATCCATTATAGATATAGGTATCAAGGACCTGCGTTACTGGTGTCAAAGCACCTGATTGTCGTGGAACATTATAGAAAAGACCAAAGTCAGCACGGAAAATATTTCCAACGGCTAAGATTGTCAAAATCGTCATCAGTGGAACAACTTGAGGAATGGTAATATTTTTAATCTGTTGCCATTTTGTTGCTCCATCAACCATTGCTGCTTCATAGTAGGTTGGGTTAATTCCCATTACTGTTGCAAAGTAAATAATCGAATTATAACCAATTCCCTTCCAAACTCCAATGAAGAGGATGATGAAGACCCAATATTTTGGTTCTTGATACCAATTGACTGGCATCCCACCATTATGCATAATCATTTGGTTGAAAATCCCTTTGTTTCCTGGTGCCAAGAAGGCATAAACAAAGTAAGAAATAACAACCCATGAAAGGAAATAAGGAAGAAGTGACATCGTTTGATACACTTTTACCAACTTTTTATTTCTTAATTCACTCATGATAATTGCAAAAGCAATAGAAATAATCAAGTTCAGTGTAATAAACCCAACATTATAAAGAACCGTATTTCTTGTGATATCAAAAGCAGCACCGGAAGAAAAGAGGAATTCAAAGTTTTTAAATCCTACCCAAGGACTATTGGTCAAACTGGCCAAAAATCCATCTGGGTCAATATGAAAATCTTTAAAAGCCACCACATTTGCAAATACTGGAATATAAAAGAAGAATATCATCCAAATTGCACCTGGCAGAGCCATAATTATCAGTGCTTTATAGCGCCAAATATTCCGAAAAAATTTTTTCATTGATTTTTCTCCTTAATCAACAAAGTCCGGATTTCGTGAGCTGCAATTTGTGTTTGTGAGTCTGCTTCAATTTCATCTTCGAGTAAATTAAGTAATTTCGCTTCTTCTTCGAGCGCTAAACTTAATGACTGACCAGACATATTGTAGCCTCGTAAAACTAGACCATTATCTGATTCGCGACGTTTCAATGCCGTGATAGCAAATTTATCAGTATCAATTTCTAATATTTTCCCAGCTGACGGTAAAGTTTTTTCTGCTGACGGATTTGTCAGTTCTACCGTTGAAAATGGAACTTGTGCAACATAAGCATGTTGATAAGTTTCATAACGTTCGTAAGCCGGTCCATGAAATTCTAAACTATAGTTAAAAGTATGACGTCCTAAAGTTTGAGCCTCTGGTGTTGGGAAGTAACCCCAATCACCAAGTTCGCCAACTCCTCTAAGTAAAGTTAATGCAATATTTGCACTGTCAGTAATTTCGTATTCATTTAAGCCAAAATTACCAACAGTTAAACCATATTCTTCATTATGAAGATTAACGAAAGCTTGCTGATGCTGTGGATTTGTTGGATTTTCCCAAGTTTCAGGCATAACATTAGGTCTTGTCACTACTTCATAAATACTGTCAGCTTCGTGATTTTCGCTTGTTAATCCCGCTGGGAATAGTACACGAAGTCTGTGATCTTTCATTTGGTTATCAATGCTTGTTTCAAAATCAACTTTTTTTGAATTTTTACGTACAGTGATTTTGCTTGTTACCTCTAAAGGCAAAAGTTTATCAGAACGACCAGCATTACGATAACGGAATTCCAAAACCTTTTTTTGTTCCTCATCCAATAATTCGTCAGCAGATTCAGGAATCATCAGCACTTGTTTAAGCTGAACTTCCGCAATTTCTGCTCTGTCAGTAATAATTGAAAACTCAACAGGACTGTCAGTAGAAAGAATTGGTTTGGTATTTTTAGGTTGGAAATAGATATATTCATTTCCAATATCACCAGTGTCTTCAAAGACAAGCAAATCTTTAAAAACTTTATTGAGCGACTTATCAAAAATACTCAATGTTCCATTATGATTAACTGTCAGTTTCAAACTTTCATTTTCAATAGTTTGACCAGAAATCATACTTTCATTATTATTGACAGAACTGTCAGCATCGTCAGTAAGTACCAAATCAAAACTTTCCCAAGAAAAAGCACTCATTTCATTTAAAAATAATTTCACTTTCACAAATCGTTTCATGTAAGGAACTCGGAAACGATCTTTCGGTAAATCATAATCAAATAAGACTTCTTCTTCACTGATTTCAGCTGGGACTTCTTGACCTTCACGATTGATTACTTTATAAGTTGCCTTGGGCTGTGCCTTTAGTTCATCATAAAGCTTTTCAGGAATTCCTTCTTTAAATAATTTACGCTCAAGAACTACTTCAACTTCAGCCTCACCTGTTTTAGAATGTCCAGCTGTATTAAAAACGACAAAAGGATGTTGGCCTTCAAAGTCAATCACTTTAGCGAGTTCAAATAATGCATCATCAGCAAGATATTTTCCTACTTCATTCGCTTTTTCAAAACGTGTCATCATTTCACGATGAACTTCGTCAACAGAGCAACCACAGATACTATCATGTGGATGATTTTGCATCAAAGTTTTCCAAGCATAAGTCAATTTGTCGTGCGGATACTCTCCTGTCACCCGATAAGCTAAACTGGCGAGAGGTTCTGTAACATTTTCTAACTGACGCTCAACTTTTGTATTCCATTGTTTGAGATAAACTCGACTCGAAGCCGTATTTGCTAAAGTGTACCAGCCATCAGTTTCCTGTGAGGTTAGTTCCCCTGTTACCGTAGATAAGTTTTCAGGCAAATCTGACCTTACAGCTTCTAAATAAGTTGGCCAATTAGAATGAACAAACTCATAATCTGGGAAAAGTTCATTTGCCAAGCGAATCGCTTTGCTCAAATCTTTCTGAACTGGTTGATGATCCACGCCATTCATCATTAAGAGATGTGATGTCGAAGCAAATTTTTCAACATCTGCTAATTTTTGATTCCAAAAGTCAAGTGCTGCTGCTTTTTCAGCAGGAATTTCATTTCCATTTGAATACCAATTGGCAAATAGAATTCCAAGAATTTTTGTCCCATCAGGACCTTCCCACCACATTTCTGAAAATTGTGAACTATAGGCTTCCTCTGATTGTTCCAAAACTTGATTATCAAACCCGATTGGCTTCACTCCTCGACCAAAAGCTGCAGCGTTAAGTCCTGCCGCTTTCATCATTTGTGGCGTTTGCCCCATATTCCCAAAAGTATCAGGGAAATACCCCAATTCAACTGGAGCCCCCCAACGCTCTGATTCTTTACGCCCAACAAGCATATTACGAACGTTTGATTCAGAACTAATGAGGAAATCATCTTGTAAGATATAAAATGGACCAATTTTCAATTTTCCAGCTGAAATCGCTGCTTGTACTTCCTCACGACGCTCGGGGCGTACTTGCAAATAGTCATCTAAAATAATCGTTTGTCCATCCAAATGAAAGCTATCAAACTCAGGATCTTTCTTGAATAAATCAAGTAAATCATCCACTAAATTGACTAAACGCATATGATGTTCTTCATAAGCCATATACCATTCTCGATCCCAATGACTGTGGGAGATGATATGTACCGTTTTCTTTTTCATAAAGCTCTATCTTTCTAAAACTAATCTCATTAACTTATTTTTCAATTCGGATATCAAAATAATCCATAACTAACTCACAAAACATCATATTAGCCCAGCTAAACCATTCTCTAGTGTAATTTTGTGGATTATTGACATCAAATCCTTCATGCATCAAATGTGTTCCAGCGTCTGTTTCGACCAAATGATTTAAGATTCGCTCTTTTTCGCTCTTATCATTTGTAGTCATTCCTTCCATTGCTAAGGCAATTGGCCAGACATAATTTTCTGGTGTATGACTAGAACCAATTCCTCGTGCATATTTTCCTTCATAGTAATAAGGATTTTCTTTACTCAATAAAGTTTGTCGTGTTTTCAAATAAACTTCATCTTCAGCCTGACAAAATCCCAAATATGGAGCTGCAATCAGATTGGGAACATTGCTATCATCCATTAAAGTTTTGTTCCCAAGTCCATCAACATCATAAGCCCAAACTTCTTCGCCTTGTTGATTTTTAGTTTTGGCAAATTTCTCAAGTCCCTCTTGAATTTCATCTCTAAGAATCTCTGCTTCATTTGCAATTTCTTCATTAAATAGAAGCTCAGTAAAAATTTCCTTGATATAATCCAAAATAACAACAGCAAACATATTTGACGGAACCAAATAACCATACTCACAAGCATCATCACTTGGTCTAAACCCTGACCAAGTCATTCCAGTGTAGGCTGTCTTGGCTCCTTTTCCATCTCTTATTAAAGTATCTTCATGTCGCTCAGTATCTCGAACAAAATGGTAGGGAGAATCCTCATGATTTTGTTCTGTTTTAAAAACATTCAAGGTGTTTTTGACTGCTTTGATAAATTCTTCATCAAAATGTTTGGTATAACCTGTATTTTTATAGACTAAGTAAGCGAGTTGAATAGGATAACAAAGGGAGTCAATCTCATACTTTCTTTCCCAAATCCAGCCTTTGTGTTCATTAAAGTTGGTATGGTCTGTCTGATGCCCAGCAAAGTTTTCACTTTCGTTGAAAGCATTAGCATAAGGATCCAGATTAATATATATCATTTGTTTTTTTACTAAACCAACAATCAAATCACGAATTTCTTCATCTTCACGTGCAAGTACCAAATAAGGTCTCATTTGAGCTGTCGAATCTCGTAACCACATTGCTGGAATATCACCTGTTAAAAGAAAGGTAGTCCTGTCATCATGCACTCTTAAAGTAGTTTCAAGTGTGTTTGAGAAAGAATGATTAAAGTTTACAGCCCACTCTTTATGTTCTTCTCCACAAAGAATTGTTATGTCATTCATAAACTTTTTAACAGATTTTGGAATATTTGCTTTCACTGCATCTCCTTTTAAAATTCATTTGATATATCATTTAAGGTTATTTTAATATAAATTTTTATATTTTGCAAGCGCTTTTTTATTAAAATAAGATTAATTATGTTATCTATTTTTATTTTTTCTGAATTTTATAGAGGTAAAAAGCCTATTTTTATCATTTTCACTTGTAAAAGACTTGTTTTTTTATAAAAAAAGAGTAAAATATGATATATCAAATAAAATACAAAGGGATACTTCTATGAGCTTACCACTCTACCAGCAGATTTCCGATGATTTAAAGCAAAAAATTGTCACTAAAACATTTAAATCAGGAGACCAGCTTCCCACTGAAAAAGAACTCTCAGAGACTTATTCAGTTAGCCGCATTACTGCAAAAAGAGCTCTTACTGAATTAGAACAGCTTGGTCTTGTCAGTAGAACACGAGGAAAAGGAACTTTTGTTCAAGAATTAAATAAAAACCATACCAAACTATTAAAAAGAGTGCTCTTTATTATTCCTTTTGAAGGAATGTCATTTGGAGATTTCACACAAGGTTTGGTTCCTGCTTTAAAAGTTGAAAACACAACCGTATTTATCACTTACGCAAGTTACCTTAAAGAAAATACAGCGGATGATATTAAAGAAAATTTTGATGGATTAATTTACTATCCAATGTATACAGAAGATTATCTAGATATCTTATTAGAACTTTCACTACAAAACTTTCCTGTCGTTCTTTTAGATAAACAAATTTACGACCTCGGATTTCCTTGTGTTTCCTCAGATAACTTTAATGGTGGTGAGCAAGCCGCTCAAGCGCTCTTAAATTTAGGGCATAAACGAATTGCTTTTGTGGCTAGTAATGATACCCACCATCCCCAAACAACAAGAAATCGATACTTAGGATATGTCAAAGTTCTAAAAGAACAAGGAATCAAGTTTCACACTACTCTTGATGACTCACTTTATACCGAAAGTTCTGTTTTGGAACTTATTCATAATGAAAAAGTCACAGGACTTATCTGTGAAAATGACTTAGTCGCTCTTCAAACTATGAAGACTTTGCAAGATAACCATTTTTCTGTTCCAAATGATATATCAATTATTGGTTTTGATGATATTCAAGCAGCAAGCTTATCAAATCCGCCATTAACAACCATTGCTCAAGATTTCATTGGCATGGGAAGAATCGCTGGCGAACTGCTTTTAGACTGGATTAAAAGCGGGCAAACCCCCAAAGATGTCAAAGTTCCAATCAATTTAATTAAAAGAAAAACAACTGAGGAGTTGAAATGAAGATAAACAAAATTGATACCCGTCATGGTACTGCTAACCAATCCACTTTTTCACATGGGAATTGCCTTCCTTACACTGGTTTTCCTTGGGGAATGAATTATTTTGCCCCTTCAACCGGTGCTGCTCGTGGAGCTTGGTGGTTTCATCCAGAAGACCGTACCTTTGAAGGCTACCGAATCACTCACCAACCCAGTCCTTGGATGGGAGATTTCTCACATTTGACAATGACGCCTGTTGCAGGTCCTTTGCCTGAAACTTCCTTGTGGCACACAGTGAGTTCATACCGTCCAGAAGAATCAACTTTTAATCCAACGCAACTCAAAATTACTCAATTACGTTATCAGATTACATCTCAGTTAATTCCATCAATGTATGGTGGAATTCTATCAATGAATTATCAAAATTTAGGCCTCAAAGATAATGGCTTGATGCTTCATCTCCCCGGTTCTTATGAACTTCAACAACTTGACGATTACAGCTTAGAGCTTTCAATTATTAATTTTGCTGGTTGTGAAGATGAAAATTTTACTTTTTATCTCAAATTTACTGCTGACCAACCTTTTGTTTTAAGCGGAAATTTATCTGATGAAGATTCTTCCGTTCGCTTAGATTTCAAAGCAGCCAAGCAGGCTCAAATACATTTTGCTACTTCTTTTATTTCCAAGGAACAAGCCGCTCTTAATCTGGAGCGTGAACAAGATAATTCAGCAGAAACATATTTGGAAAATGCTGAATCAGCTTGGAATAACCTTTTTTCACGTATCGAAATTGAGCATCATAATCAACAAGAAGTTTCCACTTTCTATCACAATCTTTATCGCTCATTTCTCTTTCCACAAACTTTTTATGAATTTGACCAAGAGCATCAAAAAATCCATTACGATACAAGCTCTAAAACTGTCAAGAAAGGCCCGCTCTATACAAACAATGGCTTCTGGGATACTTTCCGAACAGTTTATCCGCTTTATAGTCTAATAGCCGTTGACGAGTACGGTGATATGCTCGAAGGTTTCCTAAATTCTTATCGTGCGACTGGTTTTCTTCCAAAATGGCTTTCTCCTGATGAACGTGGTCTAATGCCCGGTACCTTGATAGACGCTGTCATTGCTGATGCTGCAAGCAAAAACATTCGTCCTGATTTGATGCCCGAGTTTTTGGAAGCAATGAAAAAAGGAGCCACAAGTCAATCTGAAAACTCTAATTACGGCCGTCGTGGCACAAAAGATTATCTAAAACTTGGTTATGTTCCGCTCACTCACCATGAATCAGTTAATCACACTTTAGATTACGCATTTTCTGATTATTGTATTTCTCAAGTGGCGAAACAAACCGGTGACAAAGAAATTTCAGACTTCTATGCCCATCAAGCAAAAAACTATCAAAATATTTTTGATTCTGAAACTGGTTTTATGCGAGCAAAAGATGCTGACGGAAATTTCAGAGCTGACTTTTTAGATATTCGTTGGGGTCGTGATTATGCAGAAGGTTCTGCTTGGCAGACTTCTTGGTCAGTTCTTCATGATTTTGCTGGATTGATTAAACTACATGGCTCAAGAGAAAATTTTGAAAACAAACTCATCGAGCTTTGCAACCAACGACCAAATTTCAATGTTGAAGGATACGGTTTTGAAATTCACGAAATGAGTGAAATGGCTGCTATCGAATTTGGACAAGTGGCTATCTCAAATCAACCAAGTTTCCATTACCCATACCTTTTTAGCTACATTGGTAAACCTTGGATGGCTACGCCTTTAATCAAAAATTTACTGACAGAAACATTTAATGATAGTCCGAAGGGCTATCCTGGTGACGAAGATAATGGAACAATGGCAGCTTGGTATATTTTTTCAAGCTTAGGATTCTATCCAGTCACGGCTGCTTCTAATCAATATGTATTAGGAATTCCACTTTGGGACAAAGCTAGAATCAACCTTTCCTCTGGTCAGCAACTTATTATTCTTGCAGAACCAAATGCTCCGCAACAAGTTTTCGTCAACCAAATCACATTTACTGACAAAAAAGTCAATGATACTTTTATCAAGCACGAAGAATTGATAAAAGGCGGAACCCTAAAATTTGATTTAGGAATCGTACCAAATCCACTTAAATATACGAACGAACAACTTCCTTATTCACTGACAGAAAATTCATTACTGACAGACCAGACCTAATCATTCTGTCAGTAAAAAAACACGCTTGATTGATTAAAATCAGCGTGTTTTTTTTATTTTATAAATTTAAGCCTATTTCTTTAAATCAGACCAAACCCATTCAGTAAACTCAGGAATATCAACTCCTTCATTTCTTGTCACTTCAAAGTGTTTAACTAGTGTCCGTTCCATTCGGTCAATGAAAGCTTTCGCTAGACCTTGATTAACTTTTCGGTTGACATAAAGAACTTGCATGGCATCAATCGCTTGGTGGAAACGGTCAAGCTCAGAGTAAACCCGCATATCATAAGTCGTCGTGATGTCACCATCTTCACGGTAACCATGAACAATCAAACCATCGTGTCCTCTTTGATAGAAAATGGATTCGATTAAATCTTCATACCCATGGAATCCAAAAATTACTGGTGTGCCTGAAGGGCCAAAGTATTTTTCAAATTCTTCATCTGAGAGTTCACGTTCTTGGTTTAGAGCGCCTTTTTTCTTTTGTAAGCGACCTAATTCAACCACATTTACATAACGGAATTTTGCCTGTGGGAAAACTTCGTTTATAAGATGTAAAGCTGCCAGTGTTTCAATTGTAGGCTCAGCACCTGCTGAGGCAAAAACCAAATCTACTGCTTCTCCATCTTTAGCCGTTGAAGCCCAATCAATTGTTGCAATTCCGTCAGTCGCCAATTTTTCAGCTTCTTCTTTAGTAAACCATTGTTGACGAGGTTGTTTAGAGGCTACAATATGATTAATTTTACTTCTATCTTGAAAAGCACGGTCAAATACGGCAAGCAAAGTATTCCCATCAGCCGGCAAGTATTGTCTGATAAAATCAGATTTCTTTTCAGCCAAATGAGTCAACATTCCAGGATCTTGGTGAGTATAACCGTTATGGTCTTGTTGGAAAACAGTTGAAGTCGAAATAACATTAAGCGAAGGATAATCATGGCGCCATTTTTGGTCTGCTGCTTGACGAATCCATTTGAAATGTTGAGTTAACATTGAATCCACGACTCGCAAGAATGATTCATAACTTGCAAATACTCCTGTACGTCCAGTTAAAGTATAACCTTCAAGCCAACCTTCTGCCTGGTGTTCTGATAATTGAGAATCAATAATGCGACCCTCAGGTGAGATAAATTCATCATTTGGATTTTTTATGACTTGCATCCATTGACGATTCGTCACCTTAAACATTTCCCAAAAACGATTAGACATGGTTTCATCAGGACCAAACAAACGGAAACGCGTAGGATTAAGTTTGACTATTTCAGCAAAATATTTTGACAAAACATTCATATCCATATTGTCATTTGTATCAGGGAGTAATTTTCCTCGATTATTTTCAGAAATTGGATTTGCAAATTCTTGCCAATCTGGTAAAACCAAATTAGAAGAATCAACTCCCCCATTTGTTACAGGGTTTGAAGCCATTCGCATCTCACCTTTTGGTGCAAAATCACGCAACTCTTCTTTCAAACTTCCATCAGCATTAAATAAAGTTTCTGGTTGGTAAGAAGTCATCCATTTTACAAATTCTGGTAAAGTTCCCATATTTTTAGAAGATAACGGAAGTGGAACTTGATGCGCACGGAAACTATGTTCAATCGGCATTCCCTTACCGTCAAATTTAGGACCTGACCAATCATTATAACGTGGACCACCCCAACCTTTTGGTAAACGTGCGATAACAATTGGCCAAGCTGGAATCTCTCCATTTTGATAACGATTATCTTCACGCGCATCTTTCTGAATTTGATGAATGTCTTCAATCGCTTTATCAAAAACTTCAGCTGCTAATTTATGATAAGCCACGTAATCATGAATATCATCATTTTCAATATAACGAGGTGAGTAACCCAGTCCTTCAAAGAATTTACGAATATCAACATCTGAAGTTCGAGCGAACAAAGTAGGATTTGAAATTTTAAAACCATTTAAATCAAGAATTGGTAAAATTGCCCCGTCATTCTTAGGATTAATGAATTTAATAGAGTGCCAACTTGTCATCAACGGTCCAGTTTCAGCTTCTCCATCCCCAACAACAGCAAAAGCAATCTGTTCAGGTTGATCAAGAATAGCCCCTGTTGCATGTGATAGCACATAACCCAACTCACCTCCTTCATGAAGTGAACCAGGGGTTTGTGCTGTCATATGCGACCCTATCCCTCCAGGAAATGAGAAACGTTTAAACAAACGTGACATTCCTTCCAAATCTTGAGTAATCTCTGGATAAGCTTCTGTATATGAGCCATCAAGATAAGAAGGAACAACCATAGCTTGTCCACCATGTCCGGGGCCACCCATGTAAAACATCTTTTGATTATATTTATTGATTAGACGATTGGCATGAGCATAGAGGAAAGTTTGTCCTGAAACCGTCCCCCAGTGCCCAATAGGATTGGCTTTAAGGTTTTCCGCTTTAATTGGAGTACCTGTCACAGAGAACAAAGGATTTTCTTTCAAGAAGATCATTCCTGCTCCAAGATAAGTTGCTGCTCGCCACCATTTATCAAGCTTTTTCAAATAAGCTTCTGAATTATATTCTGTCATTTTTTCCTCCTGATTTTCTTTCATTATAGGTCAATTATGCTTGATATTCTAATAATTTGTTCATATATCCACTAGGAAACATTGCTACTCTTCTTCTAAATGATGCACACGATGCAGTAATTCTGCTTCGATTTGTTCGAGTGTTTTGCCTCTTGTTTCAATAACTTTTTTACTAGTAAACCAAATTGAGAGGAAACAACAAGCCGCATAAATCAGGAAAATTTTACCTGTTCCAAAAAATGATAATAATGGTAAGAATGTTAATGACACCACCCAGTTAGCAGCCCAGTTGACAGCAGCACCAAATGAATTTCCTAAGCCACGGATTTTAAGTGGGAAAGATTCACCAATCATCACCCACATTACTGGTCCCCATGTTGCTGAGAAGAAGGCAATATATACCGTTAAAGCAATAACTGCTAAATATTTACCAAAGCCAATATGAGCATTTTCTGCTAAAATCATCCCTACTGACATCAATACTAGAGAAATTCCCATTCCCCAAGCACCAAAATTGAGCATCCACCGACGATTAACTTTATCCATTACTCTCATAGCAATATAAGTTACAATAACATTGAAAATACCAATCCCAATATGAGCAAGTAAAGCTGCGCTTGCCCCAAATCCTACCGCAACAAAAATTGATGGTGCAAAGTATAATACTGTATTACAGCCCATAACCTGTTGAAAAATTGCCAGACCAATTGCCATAATCAAAACTGGACGTGACATTTGACCAAATAATTCTTGTAAGCCACCTTGTTTTTCTTCCTTAGCCATCAATTGAATATCAGAAATTTCTGCTTCAATCGAGTTTGGATCGTCATTTATCATCCCTAATATTTCACGGGCACCTGCTTCATTATCATGACGAACAAGAAATCTTGGAGATTCTGGCAAAAAGAGTCCACCGATGAAAAGAAGGGCTGCTGGAACAGTGGCCAAACCAAGCATCCAATGCCAATTTCCTGAAACTCCTTTTAAAGCATAGTTTGAGATATAGGCTAATAAAATCCCAGTCATAATCATCAATTGAAACATAGTTGAAACTCCACCACGAATTTTAGCGGGTGAAAGTTCTGATAAATAAGTCGGCACCAAAGCTGAAGCTGACCCAACAGCCATCCCGAGAATAACCCGAGAGATGATTAGTAACTCAGCACTATTTGAAAGTCCTGAACCTAAAGCTCCAACAAAAAAGATGACCGCTGACAAAAGTAACAGACGTTTCCGACCAAAACGGTCACTCATTGGTCCAATCACGACCGCGCCAATTACAGCTCCCATTAAAACTGCCGCTGTAATCCATCCTTCCATCCAAGCCCAAGAACTCACCTGCCAGCTCTCTTTTTCAATAAAAAGTAGTGCTCCCGATATGACGCCTGTGTCATATCCAAATAATAAGCCACCTAAAGCACCAAAAAAATAGATGAAAGTGGGAGAAAGTTTTCTCATGATAGTAACTCCTTAATTTTTATTTGCAAGTCTTCTTGCCTTTTTTACTACCCACAAATGATACCGCTTTCCACACATACTTTCTTGTAATCCTTGATATTTTAAAATGGAAATGTTGCTCATAATAAAGCTAAAAACTACTCTTATGTAAGAGGAGTTTTTATGAGTTTATTTATTTCTTATCAACCGTGCCGGATTTCCAGCAATCATGCAGTGGCTAGGAAATGATTTGGTCACCACAGAGCCAGCACCAACGACAACATCATCTCCTATAGAAACTCCAGGCAAAAGAATCACTGAACCGCCAAGCCAACAATCATTACCAATTACTATTGGCCCATCATATTGCCAGCCTTCACGTCTTAAAAACACATCCCTGGCATGATGATTAGGTGTAAATAATTGACAATTTGGTCCAATAAAACAGTTTTTCCCAATCTTAACCTTACCCGCACTAATAATCTGAAGTCCACTATTAATAAAAGTATTTTCTCCGACTTTAAAACGATTGGGATATTCCAAAGCAATTATTGGAAAATATATTTCTGAACTTTGAGGTAAATTTGGAAGAAAATCCTCCAAGAGTTTTCTTGCTTCATCAATATTTTCTTTTGCCTTATCATTAATTTCAGAAATTTTTTGACTAGAATTTTTGACTATTTTTTGTAGTTCTACTTCTTTGCTATATTGGTACCAATCACCATTATTTATTTTATCAAAAATAGATAGCTTTGCTAAACGTAATTTTTCTACTTCATCTAACATTCTCATCGACTTTTTCCTTTACTAAAAATCCCTTACTACAAATAATGTAGGTAAGGGATTGTAGACTAATCAAATCTTGATTCACTTGCTTTCCAAGTATAAGAACCGTCTGGTAAGACCTTGTCTCCTAATTCTTTATAGTCAAAGTTATAAAATTCTGCAACTCTATCATATCCAGAATAATCAACGGCAGCAAGCCCGACAAATGCTCCAGTGAAGAATCCGCCATAAGTTTGTAAAACATAATCATCTGAAAGGACAGCCGCATCTAAGACTACAGGAATTTCTATGAATTTTTTGCCGTCAAAACTATATTCATAAGAATATGATTCTTTACGGACTTTAGTGCGGAACCAAACATATTCAGTTCCGTCAGGAATTTTAATGGCATTATCTTTTAAATAAGAAGTATAGTTTCCTCTGTTATTTTCAGCCACTTCAATGACAGCTCCATTGACTTCATTCCATGTGATAAAGACGAAAGACCAATGGCGGTCATTATAATAGTTGGTTAATCCAGCCATTTGTTGGTAAGAAAATGGGTCAAATTTTACTTTGACTTCTGCATCAAAATAGAAAGCTTGCCAACGTCTAGCAATCAAAGATAAATCAAAATTATTTGCCAAAGAGCCCTGACCAATCAATGTTAACTTGCCATTTCCAACTGAACCCATTTTCTCAGTAAATGGGACACGTAATGTATTCCAGTTAATATCCAAAGTAGAACTTGCAAAATCGTCTTTTTGACTGTGGTCAGCAGGTGCATTAGTCTGAATTGCATCTTTTGGTCCTTCGACAAAAGTTGTCCCGCCATGACCACCAACAATACGTGGCCAACCTTCTTCGTCCCATTCCACTTTTTGGATAGAAGTTTCACGACCTAAAGAGCTCCAACCACGAGGGTCTGTACTTGATTCATTTTTATGATTCCATGGTCGAGCGCATAAGGAAGCATAATACCACTCACCTTTGGGTGTAGATACAAGACCTCCGTGTCCTTGTTTTTGAATATAATGATTAGGAGTATCGAAGTTTGTAATAAATGGATCGCTGGGTTCAGTTTCAAAAGATAAAGTATCCAATGTTTTAGAGCGAGCCACGACTTCTTGGTGCGTAAAGACTGTTCCACCTTGAGCCGCAAAAAGATAATAATAATCATTAATTTGGTAGAGATGTGGACCTTCAACCAATTTGACATTTGTACCATTGTAAATCGTTTTAGCTGTTTTAGGTTGTAGTTTCATTGTTGTCACATCAAACTCAGTCAATGTGATTCCGTCAAATGGATGCTTGTATTCACGATGATCCCATGTTTGTTGAACTAAGTATTTCCGTCCGTCTTTATCATGGAAAAGTGAAGCGTCAAAGCCAAGACCATTGAGCTTGATTGGATCTGTCCATGGTCCTTTGATGTCTGTAGCTGTTGTTAAATAATTGGTCATATCTTTGAAAGCACCATTGACAACCTTAACATCTGTATAAACAAGCCAAAATTTACCATCAGCATAGGATAAATCAGGGGCCCAGATCCCACCTGAAGCTGAGTTTCCTCTCATATCCAACAAAGTGGTTGTTGACAATGGACTTGGAAGTAGGTTCCAATGTTCTAAATCTTTTGATTCGTGCAAACGAACACCAGGGAACCATTCAAAAGTGGAGTTCGCGATGTAATAAGTATCTTCTACGCGAATAATGCTTGGGTCTGCATTAAAGCCGGGAAGAATTGGGTTTTGAATAAGTGACATGATTTTGTCTCCTTTTAATATAAATTATTCCGCTTCCTTAAGTTGAGCACGTTTTTCATCAAGCTGTTGATTAATCTCTGCTACATCTTTATCAGAAATTGGATAGAGTTGCATAATAATCATTGATACAAGAGCAAGAACGGCTGGAATCCAAATTGCTGTGAGATTTATACCAGCTAGGGCGTTAGCATGTTGATGTGCTGCTGTCTCATTGAAACCATAAGCTGCTAAGAACCAAAGTGGAATCGCTCCACCTAATGTAAAACCAATTTTGAAGAAAAGTCCCATGATTGCGTTAATAATCGCAGCATTTCTTTTACCCGATTTGAGTTCTCCATAAGCGACAACTTCAGGAACTAATGCCCACATGAACCCTGTTGCTGAAGTTAAGCCCCATTGTTTAATAAAGGTTGCAACATAAGCTAACCAGAGGGCATCATGCATTCCATTAAGTGACCAAATATATGTCAAAATTTCTCCAACAATGAACATTCCGATAAAAAGATGAAAGAAACCTTTTTTACCGAAAATTTTCTTTAAACGAGGCCAAAAGATTGGGAAAACAATTCCTGGAATTGAAGCAATGAGGCCAATGGCTCCCATCCATTCTGAATGTCCAACAACAAATTGATTAAAGAAACCATTTACAGTATTCATAAAAAACATGAAAGTAAAAGCTAACATGAAGAAAATCCCTAGAATCACAAGTGGACGATTGTTCTTTAATTCAAGGAAGAGGTCAGTTGTTTTAACTTCTGCCGATTGTTCTGCTGTTGCAACCACACGTTCTTTGGTCAATTTATAACATAGGAATAAAGCTATTGCACCAATAATCATATAAACTGAGTAAACTCCAAACCAAGCATGTCCCGCTGAAGGGTCAGTATAATTCCCCATATGAAGTTTAAGGCCAAATAATCCAGTATCTTTAAGACTTCTTCCTTTCGGTGCTGCCATTTGAACAAACATTGGAAAGAGGGTGTAGACTAGGAGATTTGCTCCATTTGCCAACATCATCCGTGTACTTGTCAGTTTATCAACGGATTCCGGATTACGAGTTAATGATGCATTAAGTGAACCATAAGGAATATTAACAACTGAATATACTAAGTCTAAGGCAAAATAAACGATAAAAGCAAAGGGAACAGACCCTTTAACACCTGGTAGAGGTGCAAAAAGTAAGGCGGCTAAAATTACCAGAGGTATACCTGCTCTTAAAAGCCAAGGACGATATTTTCCTGCTTTTGATGTTCTTTTATCAATAAAAGTCCCAACCATTGGGTCCCAAAATACATTAATAATTCGGACGAACAGAAAAATAAAACCGGCTGTTGCAGTACCAATCGCATTGACTGTTGTCATATAGAGTGCTAAAAATCCACCAACAGTCCCAAAGACAAGGTTTTGTGCAAAATCCCCCATTCCATAACCAATACGTTCTCCAAGCGTTAATTCATGATATTCATCATGTTGAACTTGTTTGATTTCATTACTCATTTTTGAGTACATCCCTCCTATTATTTTATTAAAATTATTTTTACTGATGAGTCTGTCAGTAAATTTTTAATCTCTTGTAAATAGATATTCTGTTATAAAAGTCTTTTTTTGACCTGCTTTAAGCTCAATCGTTCCCCATTCAGGATGATGAACAAGGTCAGGTATTTCTTGAAATTCAATAGCAATTCCGCGATTTTTGGACATTGGTCTGCCATTAATCATTGACTCTATTTCTGGATTTGTGGCTGTGTAAATCACGACCGCTTGTCTATCAGTTTGAGCTACTAGTTTCCGACCAGATAAAGGGTCATAAAGCATTAAACTTTTATCTCCTTTGGGATTAAAAACAAAGCAATCATCTAGTCCTTCGGGATTATCTTTTAAAAGCTTTTTGATTGAAACGCTTTCTTTAATTGAATAAGAACTGTCGTCAACAGTTAGAAGACGACCAGTTGGTATATTCTCTTGATTGGTTTCAACTAGAAAGTCAACATTTGCTTGAATGAAATGCTTATGAGTCGTTGATAATTCTGCTGACAGATTAAAATAAGGATGCCAAGCCGGATTAAAGACTGTGTCAGTTACTGACAGACCTGATATTGTCACTTCTAACTTATTGTCAGTTAATTTATAAGTGACTTCTGCTTGGATTTGACCTGGAAAACCGGACTCCTCATCTCTTAAACTTAGTTTAATGCCAAGAGATGATGCTGTTTCAAAAGTTTCATAAGACCAAAATTGTCTTTCCCAGCCGTGACTTCCTGAATGTAAATTATTTTTTCCTTCATTTGCCTCTAAACTGACAGAATCATAAGTAGCACCTGAAATACGCCCGGCAACTGGACCGCAAATTACACCATAATATCCTCCATCATTTGCATAGGTTTCGGAATTGTTTTTGGATAAAAGAATATTTTCAAATGTTCCATTTTTGTCAGGAGTGAGGAGTTGATGGACTCTTGCTCCATAATCATGGACAACGATGGTGAGTCGTTCATTTGATAATGTAATCTGACTAATTGATTTGTCAGCTCTAAAAGGCAAAGATTCTTTGGAAATGGTAAATGTCATAATTAACCTTCGTCATTGAATTCTACTAATTGATGAGAAATTTCAGAGGTATTTTTATAAACTTGTTTCCAAATTTGATAAATTTGCTCATAACGTGCTACATTTTTTGGATTTGGTATGAAACTGGCTTCCTTGTAATGAACAAAAGCTTTAGTGACCGCTTCTAAGCTATCAAAAAGTCCGCAACCAAAAGCAGCAATCATACAAGCACCAAGTCCCGGTCCCTGCTCAACCGTTAAGCGAATCATTTCAGAATTAAAAATATCTGCTTGCATTTGCATAATGTCGGGATTTTGCGCACCCCCACCTACGGAAATCAAACGTTTAAACTTCTTGTTTTTCGTTTTTTCCATGATATCTTTAGAATCACGCAATGAAAAGGTAATTCCTTCAAGCACTGCTCTTGAAAAATGTTTTTGTTCATGATGAGCAGAAATTCCTATAAAACTTCCGCGAATTTTTGAATCAAAATGTGGTGTTCTTTCACCTACAATATATGGCGTAAAGAGCAATCCTTCTGAACCAGGAGAAACTGTGTAAACTTCTGACAAAAGTTCATTGAAACTCGAGCCTTTTCCAAAAGTTTCCTTATACCAGTTTAAAGAATTTCCAGCAGCCAAGGTTACTCCCATTGAGTAATAAGCACCCGGAATCGTGTGATTAAAGAAATGGAGTTTTCCTTTATAATCTGCAATTTTAGGTTCATAAGCGGAAACGACTCCGGAGGTTCCCATTGAAATCAAGCCCACTTCTTCATTGATTAAACCAACACCCAGAGCGGCGGCAGCATTATCGGCTCCACCAGCAAATACTTTTACTTCATTTGTCAGTTTATAGCGTTCAGCTATTTCTGCTTTGACAAATCCTGTTCGGTCAGTGGATTCAATCAATTCAGGTAGAATTCCCCTATCAATATTGAATGCGTCAGTAATTTCCTCTGACCATTGTTTTTTCTCAATATCTAAAAGTAAAGTTCCTGCTGCGTCAGAAAATTCGGTATAAATATTTCCTGTCAGCCAAAGGCTCAAGTAATCTTTTGGCAACATTATTTTTTTAACTCTTGACCAAACCTCTGGTTCATTTTCTTGGAGCCAAAGAATTTTTGGTAAGGTAAATCCTTCAAGAGCAATATTTTTTGTAATGTCTAAAAGTCGCTGACCAAGTCTGTCAGTAATTTCTTGACATTGTTTGCTTGTTCTCACATCATTCCAAAGAATTGCTGGATAAACTGGTTTATTATTGTCATCTAAAACGACTAATGAATGCATTTGCCCCGAAAAACTAATGCCTGCAAGTTGCTGACCAAAATCTGAAATTTCTACTGACAAACCGGTCAGTACTGATTCAAGTGCCACAATCCAATATTCTGGACGTTGTTCAGAATAGCCTTGTTTGGGCGTATCAATTTGGTATTCAGCAGATTTTGTCGTAATTAAATTACCAACTTCATCCATCAAAATCCCTTTAAGACTTGATGTTCCTAAGTCAATTCCTAACACGTAAGTCATTATTATTCCTCGTAATAAAAGAGAAGGACGAGGAGGAATTCCTCGCCCTCTTTTAAGTTCTAAATTTTAAACAAGATAGTCATTCAATACTGATTTGATGTATTCCAAGTGATTAGAATCAAGTTCAATATCGTCACCATGTTCAAGTGCAAATGCGGCAAGACTTTCAAAAGTTGCTGTTCCATTTTCAATGGATTGACCAACTTCTGTATTTTTGTATGAACTATAACGTTCGTCAACAATATCAGACAAGAATTTATCTTCAATGATTGCTGCTGCACCTTTCAAAGCACGCGCATAAGTATCCATCCCTGCAATATGAGCAAGAATTAAATCTTCTGCTTTGAAACTTGTACGACGTACTTTCGCATCAAAGTTAATTCCACCTTTGCCAAGTCCACCGTTCAAAAGAATTTGGTGCATCGCAAGTGTGATATCAATAACAAGTGTTGGGAATTCATCTGTATCCCAACCAAGCAAGTAATTTCCTTGATTGGCATCAATAGAACCCAAAGCATTGAAAGTACGTGCAGTATTTAATTCGTGTTCAAAAGTGTGCCCAGCCAACCAAGCATGATTTGTTTCAAGATTGAGTTTGAAGTATTTGTCCAAGTCATATTTTTGCAAGAAAGCAAGAGCTGTTGCTGAGTCAAAATCATATTGGTGAGTCATTGGTTCTTTTGGTTTTGGTTCAATCAAGAAAATAGGTAAGTGGTTGATTGATTTTGCATAATCAATTGCCAAATGGAAGAATTTTGCCATGTGGTCCATTTCAAGACCCATATCTGTGTTCAAAAGTGATTCATAACCTTCACGACCACCCCAGAAGACATAATTTTCGCCACCGAGTTTTTTAGAAAGTTCAAGACCTTTTTTAACTTGTGCAGCACCATAAGCAAAGACTTCAGCACGGTTAGAAGTTGAAACACCATTCATATAGCGGGGATTTGAAAACATGTTTGCTGTATTCCAAAGTAATTTAATCCCTGTTGCTTTTTGTTTTTCAAGAAGGTGGTCAGTAATTTCGTCCAAATTAGCATAAAATTCTTTCAAAGAATTTCCAGTAGGTGCAATATCAACATCATGGAAACAATAATATTTAACACCTAATTTTTCAGCAATTTCAAAGAAAGCATCTACTCGACGGTGAGCACGGTCAAGTTCAGAACCACCTTCCAAATCCCAAGGACGTTCCATTGTTGCTCCCCCAAAGGGATCTGACCCATCCATTGTAATTGTATGCCAAAATGCAAGGGCAAAATGAAGTTGTTCTTCCATTGTTTTACCAGCAACTACTTCTTCTGGATTATAATGGCGAAAGGCAAACATATTTTTAGTTTTTGTACCTTCGTATTTGATAGGTGAGATGTCGTTAAAGTAAGCCATTTTTATAGCTCCTCCTCTTTATGATATTAATATTATTTTCAAACTCGTAATTACTACTATACATTTCTTGTAATATATGTCATAATAATAGTGATTAGGAGAGAATGAACATGAAAAACGAATTAGAGAATATTTATCACTCAAAAATAAATAATCTTAATTTTCTACTTGTCGATATTACTTACAGAAAACCTCATCTTCATTTTGACATTGAATTAGCTTTTGTCTTAGAAGGGGCTGGTCAGGTAATAACACAAGAGCAATGCTTTGAAATCAAAGCTGGACAGGCAATTATCTTTAATAGTTGCCAAGTTCACGAACTATCTTCAAGCGACTCTATGAAACTTTTGATTCTACAGTTTTCATCAGAAATTTTTAAAATTATCTTCCCTCAGCTGGATAAAATTTATTTTGAAAGTCATCCTTTCAATCTAAAAAATCAACCTGAAACTTTAAAATTACTCTTACAAGCGGCTTTAAGTTATTTTGCTGATGATAAGAATAATTCCTTGCGTACTCACGGATACACTTCCCTTTTATTAGATCGCTTATTAAGTATTTCTGAATACAGTATTTTAAGCAGTTCTGAACAAAATAAATTAATGGATCTCCAAGAGCGAATGGAAAGAATTTCTTCTTACATTCATGAAAACTACGACCATAAAATTTCTTTAGAAATGATTGCTTCGCATGAAGGACTTTCCAGAACGTATTTTTCCCATTTCTTTAAAAGTAATTTTGGGATTAATTTCAACGAGTATTTAAATAAGATTCGTTCTGAAAAAGCAAGAACATTACTTTCTTCTTCTAAAGATAATTTATTAAATATTGCTTACATGTGTGGTTTCTCAGATATCAGAACGCTCAACACCGCTTTCGTTAAATCTTATGGTGTTCTACCGAAAGAATTTAGAAAAAATAGTGTACTCTTCCCAAATCTCAACTACATGACTTTCAATCAAGATAAAATTGATAATCAAGTTTTTTATTCTGATAGAGGCTCTTTTGATATTTTGCAATATTATTTAGAAAAAAACTTTGAAAAAACAAGTAGTCATTTTTAGACTCTTTATTTTTAACAAGTTAATGATATCGCTTTCTAAGAATCTTATCTTACTGTTTTGTTCTATTTTTCAGGGGAAATGTTGTCATTTTATCATGCCTAAATCAAATAAAAAAAATACTTGGCTTTTACCAAGTATTTTTTATTAATCCCAAATTTTAGTTGCTTTAATTTCATTAATCGTTTGGTCAAAATCATTTGTTAAGATCGTAACATGTCCCATTTTTCGGTTATGTTTAGCATCTGCTTTTCCATAATCATGTTGATGCCAATCGGCATGCTCATGATTAAGTTTCTTAACTGCCTCAACGTGTTGCCCTAAAACGTTCAACATAATGGCAGGTTTCAAAAGTTTAGGTTCTGGTAGGTCTTCTCCTAAAATCCCTTTAATATGTAAATCAAATTGATTGAAATCACAAGCTTCAATGGTAAAGTGGCCACTATTATGTGGTCTTGGTGCTAGTTCATTGACATAGATTTGACCATCTGCTGTTAAGAACATTTCCACACAAAGCACGCCAGATAGCTCTAATTTTTCCGCAATTGAGGTCGCAATTTTATAAGCATTCTCTGTAATTTCAGCAGATATACGAGCCGGAGAAATCGTTTGATGTAAGATATTTTCTCTATGTTCGTTTTCAGCTAGAGGAAAAACCACATATTCGTGACCATTTCCACTAATAATAACAGAAATTTCACGTTCAAAAGAAATAAAATCTTCTAAAACACATTCTGAAAGTTCTGTCAGTGATTTAGCTGCTGACAAGTCTTTATCAGCATTTAAAACCACTTGTCCATGACCGTCATAGCCTCCAGTTGTCGTTTTTAAAACTTGTTTTCTAGTTACTGTTTCTGGGAGTTTTTCCGCTGAATCTACGAGTTGCCAAGGTGCAACATTAACTTTAGCTTCATTGGTCAAAAATTCTTTTTCAAAGCGACGGTTTTGCGTAATCTCTAACAGACGTATTCCTTGAGGAATCCTTACACAGCCTTCAATTTCGTGCAAAGCTTTTGCTGATACATTTTCAAACTCATAGGTAATGACGTCACAAGCATAGGCGAGTCTTAATAAATTTTCAACGTCATCATAAGGTGCAACAATCAGTTCATCAGATACTTTTGCCGCAGAACAGTTAGGATTTGGGTCAAGTGTAATGACTTTATGTCCCATGTATTGAGCAGCAATTGCCATCATCTGTCCAAGCTGACCTCCACCAATAATACCAATTGTTTGCTTTGTATTCTTTATCACAAGTCTTCCTACCCTTCATTATTTGAAATCCGACACCTTTTGAACTCTTTTTAAAGTAATGCTTTGTTTGATTCCTCAACCATTTCTTGTGCAGCAGCCCGATAGACCAACAATTTTTGGTATAAATTCTCGTTTGTATTCGCCAAAAGTTGCAAAGCAAATAAAGCAGCATTTTTTGCTCCAGCCTCTCCAATTGCCATTGTCGCTACAGGAACCCCTGCCGGCATTTGAACAATTGAATAAAGCGAATCCAAACCAGACAAAGCTCGCGATTTTATTGGAACGCCAATGACTGGAACGAGGGTCTGAGCAGCTACCATTCCTGGCAAATGAGCGGCTCCACCTGCACCTGCGATGATCACTTTATAACCTGCCTCACGAGCTTGGCTCGAAAATTCAGCCATTAAAGCTGGTGTTCGGTGTGCTGATACGACCTTTTTTTCATAAGCTAAACCAAAGTCATCTAAAATTTTTGCTGTTTCTTTCATTGTCGCCCAATCTGAGCTCGAACCCATGATAATTGCTACTTCTGCCATTTTTCCTCTTCTTTTTTCTTAACCAAAATTTTTATATTGCTCGTGAACCAATATCATGACGATAAAAGAAACCATTATTTTCCAATTTATCAAGTTTTTCATAAAGCAATTTTTGTGTACTTTTTACATCTTCTCCCGTTTCAGAAACAAGATAAACTCGGCCTCCACTAGAGATTAATTGATTATTTTCATTTTTGGAAACTCCTGCATAATAAACATTTAAACCTTCAAGTATTTCTGGAAGAATAAGTCCTAGTTTTGCTTGACTAGGATAGCCTTCTGCAGCAACAACCACACCCAAAGTCACACCAGACCCAAGCCATTCTAATGTTGGCTCATTTCCAGCTAAAATATCAATAATTGCTTGAGCTAAATCACTTTTTAAACGAGGAAGAACAACTTGGGTTTCAGGATCCCCAAAGCGTGCATTAAATTCAATTGTTTTGACTCCGTCTTCTGTCAAAATTAAACCTGCATAAAGAACGCCTGTAAATGACTTGCCTTCTTCTATCATTCCAGCTACTGTTGGTTTAACAACTTTTTCCAGAGCCTCATTTACAACCTCCTTAGAAATATGTAGGACCGGTGAGTAAGCCCCCATTCCCCCTGTGTTAGGGCCTTCATCTCCATCAAAAGCTCGTTTGTGGTCTTGAGCAATCGGCATTGGATATATTTTTCCGTCATGGACAAAACTAAATAAAGAAAATTCTTCACCGTCAAGAAATTCCTCAATCACAACTTTTCCTTGACCACCAGAAAAAATATCGGCCAGAGCTGACTTAGCAGTCTCGATATCAAAGGCAACCGTCACACCCTTTCCAGCAGCGAGCCCATCAGCTTTAATCACAAGAGGAACTCCTTTTTCATCTAGATATGCAAGAGCAGGCTCTAAGCTATCAAAAGTAGCATAATCAGCCGTCGGAACCCCATATTTTTTCATAATTGATTTTGCAAAATCTTTAGAACCTTCTAGCTCTGCGGCCATTTTATTTGGCCCAAAAATTGGTAATTCTGCTTTTATAAAAGCATCGACGACGCCATTCATCAAAGCAGTTTCTGGGCCAACAAATGTTAGTCCAATGTTTTGATTTTGAGCAAATTCAACTAATTTATCATTAGATAGTTCGGAAATATCAACTATTTGAATTCCATCTTTTTCCATTCCTGAATTGCCTGGAGCTACAAAGACTTCTTCAACTTGAGGACTTTCCATAAATTTTTTTGCTAAGGCATGTTCGCGGCCGCCAGAACCAATTACCAAAATTTTCATCATTTCTCCGATATTCCCAAACGCTTTTTATATACACAGACTTGTGTATTCAGCTATTTTATTTATTATTCAACAAATCTTGAACGAATAATAAAAGTCAAAGTGACGATAGCTCATCTATCTTTTCTTGCTTTATAAATCTTATAATTCTATCTTAAAAGATTTGTGATAAAAGAAAAAGCCTGAACAAAAGTTTCAAGAAATAAGAAGAGAGATTGTTCGGTATTTACTCAATTATAGCTAGAGTTTTCCCCTTACAATATTTAAATGACAAATTTGTTTATCAGCTTTTCTATCGCAATTTTCATTAAAAACATGTAAAATAAATCTAAGTAGAAAAAGAAAGCGAAAACTCATGGCGACTCAACCAACCAAAGATAAAATTATTAGTAGCAGCTGGGAACTTTTAGAAGAACTTCCTCTCACAGAATTTTCAATGCGTAAGTTAGCTAGTCGGCTAGGAATGACAGTGTCTTCTCTTTACTACCATTTTTCAAGTAAAGAAGCACTTTTTGCAGAACTTATTGATAAAGCAAGTCTTGAAATTATTTTTCCAGCAAATGAAAAAACGTGGCAAGACCGCCTTTTCGTCTATGGTAAAAATATTTATGCTGTTTTAGAATCTTATCCAAACCTCGCACAATTGATGATGGATTATCCACCAGAATCTGAGAACTATCTTCGGCTCTTTGATAAACTTTTAATGATTGTAGATGATCTCAAGCTTTCTGATGATCATAAATTTTACACCATTAACCTTTTTCTAAATTTTATTTACACCAGTAAAATAGATAGTGATCGTTTAGTAGAGCAACCCGAAAAACCTCTTTCTACTGTCAAAATTCCTCTGGTACAACTGGCTCCTTTTCTCGATAAATATTGGCGAACTGAAAGCCTCACCAGTCTTGGCTCTTCTGAAAGTTTTGAGTTTGGTTTACATCTTATTATTTCAGGAATTGAAAAAATGCTTAAAATTAATTAATTTATAAAAAACTTCCTGAGGAAGTTTTTTTCTTGACTTTATTTCAGAACAATGGTATTATTTTTACCGAACAGTGTTCTAAAAATATAAAAGAAGGTTCTTTATGAATAATACTAATGATTTTAATTTAAAAAAAGTCTTACCTGCAGTTTTAACAATTGCAATTGGAATGCTTTTAGTAATGATGGATACAACCATTATGAATGTCACCCTTCCGCATATCCAGTCTGCTTTCCATCAAAATCTCTCAAATAGTCAGTGGGTCATTACTGCTTATACTTTAGCTATGGCCACAGTTATTCCATTTGCTGGATTTTTGGGAGACCGCTTTTCAGATAAAAAAGTTTTTGCTTTAGCAATCATTTTTTTCACTATCGCTTCATTTCTTGCAGCTAATGCTCACTCATTGCAAAGTCTTGTTATTTGGCGAATTGCTCAAGGCTTAACTGGTGGCGTTGTTGCTCCAATCGGAATTGGGATGTCTTTTAAAATTATCCCAATGGAAAAACGAGGTTCAATGATGGGCCTTCTAGGGTTACCAATGTTGCTCGCTCCAACAATAGGACCTGCACTTTCAGGTTTCTTAGTTAAACACTTCAATTGGTCAACTGTCTTTTTGATTAATCTTCCGGTTGGAATTCTAGCTCTAATCTTTGTTCTCCTCTTTCTCCCCAATTTTCCTGCAAATAAAGCAAGTAAAATAGACTTAAAAGGGACTCTTCTTTCTCCATTTGCCTTTCCAATTTTAATTTATGGTGTACACGTTGGGACAGATAAAGGCTGGTCAAATCCTACTGCCCTCTCTTTTGTAGGCCTTGGTATAATCATGTTGCTTTTATTCATTATTGTTGAACTACGTGTTGAAAATCCTCTTTTACACCTTCGAGCTTTTGCAATTCCTGAATTTACAAAAGGAATTTCGCTCATGTGGCTCAATCAAATCGTTGTTTTCGGGGCCATGCTTCTTGTCCCACTTTACTTACAAAATGTCGTTGGACTTTCTTCTGAAAATACAGGGCTAATCATGGTTCCGCAGGCAATTGCTAGTTTTTTAGGAATGACAATCGGTGGACGTATTTTTGATAAATTTGGGACGAAAGCCGCAGTTCTGCCGGGCTTTATTCTGGGAGCTCTAAGTCTTAGTCTTTTTAGTCAAATTAAACCTAGTTCTTCTTTGGCTTTCACACTTTGTGCTATTGTTTTACTTGGTTTAAGTCAAGGTTTAGTCAATATGCAAGTTAATAATCACGCCCTTCAATCTGTTCCAATGAAAAATATCAGTCGAGTTACTCCACTAACAAATGAAATGATGCAAGTAGTCAACTCATTTGCTATTGCCTTTTTGACAGCATTTTTAAGTGGTCAAATCAAAAAACAGACTGGACTTTCTCCTTTACAAGCGAATTTAACTGCCTTCCATCATACTTTCTACTTACTTCTTATTTTTGTAAGCTTCGGTTTCATTTTAAGTCTATTTTTGAGAAAAAAAGTGAAGGCATAATAAAAAAACACTGTTAAAATAAACAGTGTTTTTTATTACCAATTTTTAACCAAAGCTGGAATTTCTAATAGGTCTTGGATTTGCACATCTGGTTGTGCTTCTCCACTAACTTCCAATTGTTTTGGATTATACCAAATTGTCTTTATTCCAGCTCTATTCCCTCCTAAAATATCAGTTGCTAGGGAGTCGCCAACGATTGTAAATTCCTTTTGATTGGCCGCTTCAATGTGGTCAAAGACATAATCGAAGAAAGCAAGTGAAGGCTTATGATGACCCACTTCTTCACTAATAAAGATTTCTCTAAAGTGATCAGAAATTCCAGACTCAAATATTCGTGGACGAGAAACACGTGAAGTTCCATTACTAACCACATACATTTCTGCCTCTTTTTCTGACAGCTCTGTCAGTAATTCTTTGGCATGATTAATCAACTCATGCCCTTGTGATAAGTAAAGTTGATATTCATCATCAACAGCAACTGGATTATAATTTACTGACACATTTAAAGCTCTAAAAGCATGGTCAAATCGAGTAGATAGAAGTTCTTCACGTGAAAGTTTTTCTGATTCGTGTAAACGCCAAAGCGCTTTGTTTTCACGAGAGTAAGTCGCACGATTTTCCTGATTATCTTCAATTTGATAGTGGGTAAAAATTTTTCCCAAAGCATCATATTCTGCTTTATCAAAATCAAGTAAGGTGTTATCAATATCAAAAAGTAGTACAGTCATTTCTTTTCCTTTGCTAAATGTATTCTTTGCATTCCCTACATTATATCAGAAAAGGAGATAAAGATGAATGTTCTGAAACTTGAAAATTTTTTCAATGACAATAGACAGATGATTTTACAATAGAAATTTTAATATTAAATTAGAGAAAAAATCTACCCTAAAGGTAGACTTTTTATTAATGTCTAAAATGACGAAGTCCTGTGAAGACCATCGCAATTCCATATTTATCACAGGCATCGATCACTTCTTGGTCACGTACAGAGCCACCTGGTTGAACGATTGCTTTAATTCCTGCCTTAGCAATTTCATCGATATTGTCAGCAAATGGGAAAAAGGCATCCGAACCAAGAACCGCATTTTCTTGAAGTTCTACTGATTTATCTGCGGTTGCCTCTAAGGCAATTTTTACTGAGCCCACACGGTTAGTTTGGCCAGGACCAACACCAAGCGTCTGGTGGTCATTGGTCACAATAATCCCATTTGATTTGACAAACTTAACTGCTTTCCAAGCAAACTCCATGGCCTCCATTTGTCTATCAGTTGGTTGAACTTTAGTCGCCACTGTCCATTCTTTTGGATTTTCAACAATGACATCTTGATTTTGAACAAGTAGTCCTCCAAGAACCCCTGTTACAAGCGCTTCTTTTTCTGAGGCTTCTTTTTTAGAAAAATCAACGGTTAAAAGTCGAATATTTTTCTTTTTACTTAAAATTTCCAAGGCTTCTTTGCTATAAGAAGGTGCGATAATAATTTCAAGGAAAATCTTACTCATTTTTTGCGCAGTTGCCAAAGTTACTTCTCGATTTAAAACGATAATTCCACCGAAAATTGAAACTGGGTCTGCTTCATAGGCATAATCCCAAGCTTTTTCGATATCCGTTGCTGTTCCAATCCCACATGGATTCATATGTTTGAGGGCTACAACTGTTGGTTCTTCAAAATCTCTTGCAATTTGTAAAGCAGCATCTGCATCACGAACATTGTTATAGCTTAGTTCTTTACCATGAATTTGCTTACTTTGGGCAATTGAATAAGTCGTAGGTATTCCTGACTCATAAAAATCTGCATTTTGTTGCGGATTTTCACCATAACGCATTCCTTGTTTAAGGTCGTAAGTCAAGGTTAATTTTTCTGGTTTTACATTTTCTACCGGAAATTCTTCTGTCAAATATTGTGCAATTAAAGCATCATAACTTGCAGTGTGGCGAAATACTTTTGCTGCAAGTTGCTGACGAAAACTTAAACTTGTTTCGCCTTTTACTGACAGCTCTGTCAGTACTTTTTCATAATCATTTGGGTCACAAACGACTGTGACTGACGCATGGTTTTTAGCTGCTGAACGCAACATTGAAGGACCACCAATATCAATCTTCTCAATCATTTCTGCTTGACTGCCCCCAGCAAGCAAAGTTTCTTTGAAAGGATATAAGTTTACAACAACCAAATCAATTGGAGAAATATGATGTTCTGTCATTGATTTCATGTGACTTTTCAAGTCTCTACGTCCAAGAAGGGCTCCATGAATTAGTGGATGCAATGTTTTAAGGCGCCCATCCATCATTTCTGGAAATCCTGTTACTTCATCAATTGCAATATTCGGAATTTCTTCTTGGTCCAGAACGGCTTTCGTTCCACCCGTTGAGATAATTTCCCAACCTAATTCTCGAATTTCCTTAGCAAATTTTACAATACCTTCTTTGTCTGAAACACTGATAAGTGCACGTTTTGACATGATTTCCTCCAAGTTTTCTGCTGACAATTCTGTCAGTAATATTTTTTCTTATAAAAGAACTGACAGAACTGTCAGTAAATATTTATCATGTCTTTATTTTACATTTATCGTTTGGAAATAAAAAGCACCAGTTTTAAAACTGGGCTTTTTTTATTATAATTGTTCGGAAATTACTTTTAGTCTTTAATTAAAAACTCTTCATTGAAAATTCCAATATATGGCAACTGACGGTAACGTTCCGCATAATCAATTCCATAGCCCACAATAAAGGCATCTGGTACTTCAAAGCCAACATAATCAGCGTCAATATCAACTTTACGACCACTTGGTTTATCTAATAAGGAGATAATTTTTACTGAATGTGCTTGACGTCCTGTCAGCAATTTTTTAAGATAGAGCAGAGTATTTCCAGTGTCAATGATATCTTCAACAATCAAAATATCACGTCCATGAGCCACGGTTGATAAATCTTTCAAAATTCTAACTTCCCCAGATGATGAAATCCCATAACCATAACTGGTAACATCCATAAAATCAACTTCAGCATCAATTGATAATTCTTTAAGCAAATCAACCGTAAACATGATTGACCCTTTTAATATTCCAACAACAAGTGGATTTTTTCCTTCATAATCGCGTGAAACAACTTCCGCAAGCTCTTTGACACGTTCGGCAATTTGTTCTCTGGTAAATAAAACTTCTTTTAAATGTGGATGCATTTTTCTCTCCAATTTTTTTCACAATATGTTTCTATTTTAGACTTTTTTAGAGAGAAGAAAAAGACCAGAAGTCTGACTTTGGTCTTTTTTAGCTTACAACGTTCGGAAATAGAAAATTTTCAAAACTATAATTTTCTTAATCAACTTTAATAACTCCCAAATCCAACATCGTTTGTGCCGTTTGAATAATCGCTGCTTCACCTGAACGTAGTTTCCAGCCTAAAAGTTTAACTGATTTTTCATTTGAACAAGCTGTGTTTTGCCCCAAAAATGTAGCTGGCATCGCCAAACTTTTATCAAATCGAGCTAAAATTTTGACTAAAAAATCGGGAATTACCTGAGTAGATACTTTTTTAGCTTTTGTACCAAATTCCTTTTTCAAAAACTCAGCTTGCTTTTTGTAAGTAATATTTTGGCCTGAAGTTGCAATGAAACGCTGACCAATCGCTTCATTTTTTTCAAGAGCTAGCAAATGTAAATCAGCAACATCACGAACGTCAACATAATCAAATGCTAAATTTAAAAGTCTGGGCATTTTACCTTCAAACATATTTTTTATAGCCGCACTAGAATGTGAAAAATCATTTCCAAGAATTGGACCCATAACAGCTGTAGGTAAAACCGATGCTCCTTCAATACCATAAGCTTCTGCAAGTTTCCAAAACTCCATTTCCGCCATCGTTTTAGAACGTTGATAGGCATTAATTGGAGCGTCAAGATTTGTCCAATCTTTCTCTGTGAAGATTTCTGGATGATCCTTATGCCCCGCTAAAACTGCTCCCGATGCTGAGGTCAAAACCACTCGTTTAACTCCTGCTTTCTTGGCTGCTTTCATCACAAACTTCACTCCATCTACAGCCATTTTCACCATTAAATCATCAGCGTCAGGACGTTGCAAAGGTGTTGGTGAAGCCACATGAATCACAGAATCAATACCAGTCATGGCTTGACTCCATCCTTCTTCTTTTGTCAAATCAGTTTGGACAAAATCTAAATCTGTAAAATCTGAAATTCCGCCTTGTGCCATCATTTTTTTCACTTCTTCTTGTCGAGACATCGTCCGCAATGTCGCCCGTACTCGATAGCCTTTTTTCAATAAAGCAATCATGATAAACATAGCAATATATCCAGAACCACCTGTTACAAGAATTGTTTTTTTATTTGTATTTGTCATTTAATTTTTTCCTCTATTTTTCTTAATTCACATCTGTTACACTTGAAACTTATGTAAAATTATTGTACGATAGAAGTGTAAAAAATACAAGCCTTTGAAAAGCTTGTGTGACACAATCAGGAGAAGTGTAATGGCAGCGACAAACTATTCCCAAACTATCAAAAACGATACAAAAGATTTTATTACTACAGCAATTTTGCAACTATTAGGAATTCAAAAAACATTTGAAAAACCGAAAAATCTTGCTCAACTCACCGTTTCAAACGTTTGTAAGAGAGCCGGAGTTAGCAGAATGGCTTTTTATCGTAACTTTGAGTCCATTGACCAGGTCATTTATCAATACTATCAGCCTCAAATTTCTCAAAGTTTTGAAATCATTCGTCAGAATGTTTCTGCCAGTTCAAAAATTGAAAACCAATTAAAATTCTTTGAAGAATTTAAAGATGACCTCTTCCTTTCTGAAAGTCAAGGTTACGAACCAATTATTCGTCAGATTTATATTGAAGAAATTGAGAAATTTTATGAAAAGACAAATGACGAATATTTCATTACTTTTGTCGCAAATGGAGTTTATGCTCTTTGGCGTAAATGGTTAATGAACGGTCAAGATAAGTCAATTGAAGAAATACATGAACTCATTAGAAAAATTGTTACAATTTAAGTAAAAATAAAAAGACACTTGCACGTGTCTTTTTAATATAAATTTATTTTTTAAGCAATTTCCTGTCCTAAATGAATCACCTCATCCAAATAACTTTGAGTTTCATCATATAGATGGTGTGTAATCATAATCACCGTCAAATCAGGATTTTCTAAAATATTTTTTTCTACAGCTAGAGCTGTTTTTTTGTCAACACTCGCCGTACTTTCATCCATCACTAAAATTGGCTTACTGCCCATTAATTCTCTAGCAACAGATAATCTTTCTTGCTGACCTCCTGATAAATTTTTATCATAAACCGTATCAAGTTTATTAAATACAAAGTCATCAGCACAAGCAATTCTAATCGACTTATCAAAGATATCTGGCGAAATTTTACGCCCTAAAGTCAAATTTTCTTCTACTGTTTCCTTAAAAAGATAGGGAAATTGCATAATCACACTCATAACATGAGGCAAAGATTTTCGATTAATTCCTTTATAATCTTTCCCGTCTAATAAAATTTCTCCTTCATAGTCTTGCTTATTCCCAACCAACAAATTAATCAAGGTTGATTTTCCACTTCCACTATCGCCAATAATCGCGTATTTTTTTCCTTTTTCAATGACAATTTCTGGATACTCAATTTTTTGCCCATCAGGAAATGCAACTGCCAGATTTTTTAATTCTAATTTACTTTCAAAAGCTGTCACTTCTTCTCCGTCAGTAACTTTTGATTCGTCAGTAATTTTTCCATATTTCTCTAGCAGCTTTCCAGTTGCATTGAGCAATATTAAACTATTTGCTACACTTTTTGAGTAATTAGTTACTGTTCCTGACAAATTTCCGACACTCATGACAACACCAATGCCAATTTGCCCATTCATGATAAGAAAACCAGCAACAGCTAAAATCAAAAACTGCCCTAACATACTTGTCCCTAATAAAGAATACTGCATCCAAGCACGAGTAAAAATTAATTTCACATTCGCCGTAGCTAATTGATTAAATTTCCCCATGGTTCGCTCTTGCATAAGACCCAATTGTTTATTATGATAAAGCACTTCATAACCACGCAAGTAATCCGTAGATGTCGCTAAGGCATCATTTGCAAGCTCCGACACTTGTTCCGTATCTCGTTCCACTGATTGTTTAAACATTTTTGGAAAATAGAACAAAAGTGCTCCAACCAAAAGGGTTGTCAAAAGCAATACCCAGTGGAAAAAGATAATAGCAATTCCTGAGAATAGCATCGCAACAATTCCCGTATAAACAAAATAAATCTGGTGGAAACCATTATCATAAAGTAGTTTTGTATCATTATTTAACCACGAATTATAATCTTCCTTACTATTTTTTTCAAAATCAGAATAAGAAATTTCCGTCAGAGGCTCAATGATATCCCGGCGTACGGCATTAAGCTGTTTTTGTATGGCAATTTCTTTCCAAACATCACGCGCTCCTTGAACAAAACTATCGACCATCCAAAGGATAATATCAATAGCTAACCATAAGAAAAATTGATTCATCTCTTTTGCAATCAAAGAATTGAGCACATTTGCTAAAAAGACCGAACTCAAGACCGCAAGAGCAATATCAATCGTGATAAGTAAGAAAACCATAAAATTTTCAAATTTGAATTCTTTAAGATACTTTACCATTTTTCCTTCTCTTATTTTACTTAAGATTATGTTACCACTACATTTTAGCATTTAAATTTCAAAAGTAAATAGCGCTTACAAAAGTATTTTAGATGTTTTATTTTCTTAAAAGAACTGAAAATTTTCTCTTATTTTTATTAAGCTAAAACGTAAGAAAAAAACTTCATCATTGCTGATGAAGTATAATTTGGCGAACGACTTCTGGATAGAGCTTGTGCTCTGCTTCATGAACAGAACGCTCATAGACTTCTAAATCTTCGTGATAAGCGAGCGAGATTTGAGCAATCAATTCCCCAGTATCAACACCCTCATCAACATAATGAATACTGATTCCCAACCCCTTTTTTGCCTCATGTGATTCTTCAATCGCATGAGGTGAACCGGCAAAATCCGGAAGATAAGAAGGGTGAACATTAATTATCTTTCCTTTATATTTTGATAACACCGTCGCACCAATAATTTTCATGTAGCCCGCCAAGAGAATTAAATCAATTTCTTGATCTTTTAAAATTTCCACCAAGGCCTTTTCATAATCCACTTTTGAAGAAAATTCTTTTAACTCCAAACTTGCCTTTGCCACCCCTAATCGCTCAGCACGTTCAAGTACATAAGCATCATGATGGTCTGAAAAAACAAATTTCACTTGGTCTGGAAATTGTTCAGCTAGTATTTGAAAGTTTGAGCCATTTCCTGATGCAAATACTGCAATTTTCATGCTATCCCCTATTCTCAATGAAAAAAATTTATTTTTTAATCACTACTGCTGAATCTTGTCTTTTGACCATTTTACCAATTTCAAATGCATTCAACTCTTTTTTGAGAGTTTCGGCATTTTCAGGAGCAACAGCGATTACCATTCCAATTCCCATATTGAAAATTTCATACATTTCTTCATGTTTGATATCCCCATATTTTTCAAGAGCTTTGAAAATTGGTAAAATATTCCAAGAACCTTCAACAATTTCAGCTGACAAGCTATTTCCGAACATTCTTGGTAAATTCTCATGGAATCCTCCGCCTGTAATATGAGCAATCCCTTTTATTTTATTTTGTTTAATCAAGGGTAAAAGCTCTTTGACATAGATTTTTGTCGGAGTTAAAAGAGTATCAATCAAAGATTGGTCAAGTTCAGGCAACGATTCATTCAAATCAAAGTCAGAAAAAACTTTCCGAACCAAAGAGTATCCGTTAGAATGAATCCCAGATGAGGCAAGACCAAGCAAAACATCGCCCGCTTCCACATCTTTTTCGCCATCAATTAATTGTGATTTTTCAGCCACACCCACAGCAAAACCAGCTAAATCGTAATCATCTTCATCATACATTCCGGGCATTTCAGCTGTTTCTCCACCAATCAGCGCTGCTCCTGCTTGCAAGCAACCTTCGGCCACTCCAGCCACAACTTGCTCCAATTTTTCAGGAATATTTTTCCCTGTGGCAATATAATCCAAAAAATACAGTGGTTCAGCCCCAGCAGCAATAATATCATTGACGCACATGGCTACGCAATCAATCCCAATCGTGTCATGTTTGTCTGCTTGAATGGCTAACATCAATTTAGTTCCCACACCATCTGTCCCCGAAATCAATACAGGCTCTTTCACATCAAGCACAGATAAATCAAAACTTCCACCAAAACCACCCAGTGCCCCAAGCACACCCAAACGTTCGGTTTTAGCCACATGCTTCTTAATACGAGAAACCACCTCATATCCTGCTTCTACATCTACCCCAGATTTTGCATACGCATTCTCAGACACTGTCATTCTCCATTTTCTGATATATTTTATTCTACTTCCATGTTAAATGATTTTCAAACATAAAAAAAGTTCCAGCGGGTAGTACTGAAACTTTTCGATTGAATCGTTCGGAAATAACAAATCATTTCAACTGTAATTGTCTATCAAATATAAAAAACCGCCAGCATCAGCTAACGGTTTTTTTCTATTTATTCAGCAATCGTTTGAATATCAAAGTCAATCTTGTTATCTACAAGCGTTACAATAACTTTTGATTTTGGTGGAATTTTTCCGCCGATAATCAGCTTAGCTAATGGATTTTCGATGACTTTTGTCAAATAACGTTTGAGTGGACGTGCACCATAAGATGGTTCATAAGCATTTTCGGCAATCCAAACTTTTACTTCTTCACTCAACTCAAGTTGAACATCCATTTCTTCAAGACGATGTGAAAGTTGGCTAGTCATTTTAACGATAATATTCTTAATATCCTCAAGTGCCAATGGTTTGAAAAGAATGGTATCATCAATTCGATTTAGAAATTCTGGTTTGAAATGTGCCCGAAGTTGAGCCATCACGTTTTCAGTTGTTTCTTCCGAAATTTCACCATTTTCTCCAACATTATCAAGCAAATATTGAGAACCGACATTTGAAGTCATAATCAACACTGTGTTCTTAAAGTCAACGAGAACACCTTTAGAGTCAGTCAAACGGCCGTCATCCAAAACTTGCAACAAGATATTGAAGACATCTGGATGTGCTTTTTCGATTTCATCAAGCAAGATGATTGTATAAGGATTACGACGAACGGCTTCAGTCAATTGGCCTCCTTCATCGTAACCGACATATCCTGGAGGTGCTCCAACTAAACGAGAGACAGAGTGTTTTTCCATATATTCACTCATGTCAATCCGAACCATATGTTCTTCTGAATCAAAGAGATTTTCAGCCAAAGCTTTCGCGAGCTCGGTCTTACCTACCCCAGTTGGACCGAGGAAGAGGAATGAGCCAAGTGGACGGTTAGGGTCTTGAATTCCTGCACGCGCACGAATAATGGCATCAGATACGGCTTCAACAGCTTCATCTTGTCCAACGACCCTTTGATGCAGTGTTTCTGGTAAGTGAAGCAATTTTTCACGTTCACCTTCAACCAATTTGGTAATTGGAATACCTGTCATGCGTCCAACAACTTCAGCGATTTGTTCTTCAGTGACTGATTCTTGAACTAAGGATAAATCATCTGATTTTGCTTTTTCTTCAATAGCTTTGAGTTCTTTTTCAATTTCAGGAATTTTACCATAACGAAGGGCTGCTGCTTTTTCTAAGTTTCCTTCATTTTGAGCTTCTTCCAATTCGTGGCGAGCATGTTCTAATTCATTTCGTTTTTCAGAAATATTGCCCACTTCTTTTTTCTCAGCTTCCCATTGAGCTTTGAGTTGATTATTTTCTTCTCGAAGTTCAGCAATTTCACCACGTATAATTTCAAGACGTTTCTTAGAAGCATCATCTCGTTCTTTTTTGAGGGCCGCTTCTTCAATTTCTAATTGCATCAAGCGACGATTAGCTTGGTCAAGTTCAGTTGGGAGTGAATTCATTTCTACACGAATTGTTGCACTGGCTTCATCAACCAAGTCAATGGCTTTATCTGGTAAAAATCGGTCAGTAATATAACGATTTGAAAGGGTTGCTGCTGCGACTAAAGCATTATCATGAATTGTCACTCCATGGTGAATTTCAAAACGTTCTTTTAGACCACGCAAGATTGAAATTGTATCTTCAACAGTAGGTTCAGTAACCAATACCTTTTGGAAACGACGTTCAAGTGCTTTATCTGTTTCCATGTATTTACGATATTCATCCAAGGTAGTTGCCCCAATCAAATGGAGTTCACCACGTGCAAGCATTGGTTTTAAAAGGTTCCCAGCGTCCATTGAACCTTCTGTTTTACCTGCACCAACAATCGTATGAAGTTCATCAATAAAGAGGATAATTTGTCCATCTGATTTTTTCACTTCATTAAGGACTGCTTTCAAACGTTCTTCAAATTCACCACGATATTTCGCTCCTGCAATCAGGGCACCCATATCAAGTGAAAAGATTGTTTTATCTTTCAGATTTTCAGGAACGTCTTTTCTGACAATCCTTTGTGCCAATCCTTCAACAATGGCTGTTTTACCAACCCCAGGTTCACCAATAAGAACGGGGTTATTTTTTGTTTTACGAGAAAGCACTCGAATGACATCACGAATTTCTTCATCACGTCCAATGACAGGATCTTGTTTACCTGATTTAACTTGAGCAACGAGATCTACCCCATATTTTTCAAGTGCTTTGTATGTTTCTTCTGCATTTTGACTGGTCACTTTATCACCTCCGCGTAATTTTTCAATTGCAGCTTGCGCTTTTGCTTTTGTTAGTCCATGGCTAACCAAATAACTGGTCAATGGATTTTGTTTTAATTCAAAGAGGGCAAGGAGAATAATCTCAGTTGAAAGGTATTCATCGCCCATTTTTTGCGCAATTTTGTCTGCTTCAGTAAATATTTGGAACAAATCTGGACTTAGGTTTTGACCATAAGTAATATTTGAACCTTCTACTGAATTAATTTTGTCAATTTCTTTTTCAATTAAATTTGTAAAGTCATCTAGGTCAATCCCTAAATCTTTATAAAAGTTCGCCCCAAAACTATTAGGTTGAACAAAAATTCGCCATAAATGTGGAACTTCAATCACTTGGTGATGACGAACTTGCGCAATTTGTTGCGCTGAACCAAGTGCTTCTTGCATCGTTGTTGTCATTTTTTCGATGTCCATAAAAACACCTCATTTCGATTTCATAGTTAGTAGTGATTATTATCTTTTTCTCACTACATTCTAATTATAATACTTTGGTCAGTAATGGTCAAACTTTTTGATTCGTTATTTATAAAAAATTATTTACACTTTTTAAATGAATTATTTGTGTACTAATCATAGTGAAGCTGTCTTTTTAATACACTTTGCCTTATAATGGATTTAGATGTCAAAATAAAAAAGATAGGAGAAAAATGACCCAACAACTAAATTCTATGGGAAAGTCTGCCCTCTTAATATTAAGTAATACAATTATTGTCCTTCCATTCATGATTTTTATTCAAATTGCAAAAGGAACCTCGCTTCTTGCCCTCCTTCCTTTTTTGCTCTTTTATACTTTCAGAATGACTGGCGTATTCTTTATAAGGGGAATAAAAACAAGAATCAACAGCTATAGTCTTTTAAAAATTTCATTGTATGCCGGTTTACTTGGTTGCTTGTTAGGATTTATGGGTTCTTTCTACTTTCCTTTCTATACTTTATCCGGAATTCTTTTAGGAGTGAGTGCAGCTTGGTTGCCGATGTCAAACACTTCGGTAAATTATTATCTAAAAAATACTAACCAGCTTATCAAAGGAAAAACCTTAGTTAGCTTACTTTTGTTTTTAGCACTTGGCTTTTCTTTTGTCTTATCCCCTTCTCTAAAATATCCCCTGTTCTTTGTCTTCTATGGAATAGTTTATCTTCTCTCCTTCCAATTAGTTGGAAATTTGGACAATTACAAAGTTGATCCAAATGATTTAGAAAAAGCTTCATATAAATATCTTATTTTATTTGCTTTATTTTTTGTTTGCCTCTTTCTATTACGTTCAAGTCGATTACTTGCCAATAGTTTAGAATTTGATTATTTCATTTTCGGATTTTTCTTTTTGGTCACCCTCTACATTGTCGCTACGAATTTTTTCAAAAATAAAATTCAAAGAAATATCCCTCGTAAATTATCATATTTGACAGCTATTAATGGGGCAGTGGGAAATTATTTATTTCTTTTTTGTTCTTTGTATGTCGCTGGTTTTTATGGTCATCAGCATTTATTTTTACAGTTTTATCTTCCTTATGTTTTAGGAATTGTCTTTGCCTCTAAGGTCAAAAATTTACTTGGAAATAATGTCAAAACCTACTCTTTAATCGGCATTTTTCTAGGTTTACTTTTGATTGTTTTTAGTCCTCTATTTGCTCTAGGTTTATTCCTTACTAGCTTATTCAAAGGAAGTTTAAATTCAAGCTTAACTCAAGACTATGAAAGTACTGTTAATATCGTTGAAGATAAACGGATCTGGGTAAAATATACCATTCAAAATATCGGAAGTATTCTTCACCAATTTTTGTTAATGCTTTTAGGTTCACTCATCATCATGAAAAATGGCTTATCTATCAAGACCTTGTTCGTCATTACTTCAACTCCTATTCCTACAGCTCGAAGTATTGAACTAATGAAATCATGGAATCTTATTGCTACGTCATTGATAATCTTAATTATCATCGCCTATCTTATTTATCCAAAAATAGTTCCACTTCTTAAAAAATCAAAGTAAATTAGAAAAACTCATGTCTAAACATGAGTTTTTTATTTAATACGAGAGGTCAGTGAACTTTCTTTTCCTTCGATAATTTTATGAATCTCTTTAGCAAATTGACTTCGTTTAATTGGACGATAACTTTTTAAGAAAGAAAAAAACGGAATTTTTATGAGTGGTTCCACTAGGCGTGCTGGAAAATAACTGCTTTTTCGTGAAGCATCATAGACAATTCCTGGAAAAACAGAAACAAATCTTGATTTCAAACGTTTTTGACCATAAGCCTCCACTTCTTTTTTAGCTCTCATATAGTCATTCATAAAAAAAGGACCATCATTTGCCGAAATAAAAAGACATTGATTTTCTGAGTTAACTATTGTATCAATAATTATTTTTGCTGGTTGAATACTATTTTTTTCATAAGTTGTTCCCTTTGATTTACTTGGAAATAGAATTCCTACCGCATCAATCACCCAATCTGATTTTTGTAAAAGTTCTTGCCAATCACCGGTTTCATTTAGATTAGCGGAATGATAGAGGACTGGCTCAACTAGATTATCTTTAGATTTACCATTTCTTGATAAACTGTGTAATTCATAATCCACAACTTGAGCAAGCTCTTTGAAAATACCTTGGCCAACTAGTCCTGTTCCTCCAACTATTGTAATAATCATTTGCTCACCTCACTTGCTTTTATTTCTTATCCTAACATATTAAAAGGAGTAATTTAAAATAATCGCTTTAGAATTTAGCTAAAAAAACTAGAGTGAGTACTCTAGTTTTTCATTTCACGCTATTTTCCGCTAACGATTCCAAATAGTCAGCTTCATAATCATAAAGCGGCGTTGGATATTCGCCATCAAAATATGACAAGCAAAGTTTATCATGACCAATCGCCTCGACAAGTCCTGTCTGGCTGAGATAGGTCAGACTATCTGCTCCGATAGCTTCTCTGATTTCATCAGTCGTGTGTGTAGCTGCGATGAGTTCGTCACGATCTTGAATATCAATGCCATAAAAACATGGATATTTGAGAGCGGGACTGGCGATTGCCACATGAACTTCAGCGGCGCCTGCGTCTTTGAGGAGTTTGACAATGCGACGGCTGGTTGTCCCACGCACAATACTATCATCCACCATAATGACACGTTTGCCTTCTACAACACCTCGAACAGCACTCAATTTCATGCGAACGCCTTGTTCACGAAGTTCTTGAGTCGGTTGAATAAATGTTCTTGCCACATACTGATTTTTAATCAGGCCCATTTCGTAAGGCAAGCCAGATTCTTCAGCATAGCCTGAAGCAGCACTGAGTGATGAATTAGGCACACCGATGACAATATCAGCATCAATTTGGGCTTCTTGGGCTAAAATTTTTCCTGAACGTTTTCTGGCAGTATGAACATTAACTCCAGCGATATTGCTGTCAGGACGGGCAAAATAGATGTATTCCATTGAACAAATGGTCATGTTGGTGCTGTCAGTAAATTGGTCCACATGAATGCCGTCATCATTAATTTCAATGATTTCACCGGGTTGAACATCTTGAATCCAAGTGGCACCAACGACATCAAAAGCACAGGTTTCTGAGGCCACAACGAGCGCACCATTGCTCATTTTTCCGATTGAGAGTGGTCGAAATCCATTAGGGTCAAGGGCTGCGACAATTGAGTTTTCAGTCATAATGAGATAGGCAAAGCCACCTTTGACCGTATTGAGCGCTTCTTTGACTCTGCCCATAAATTCTGGATGATGACTACGGCGAATCAAGTGCATGAGAATTTCTGTGTCTGAATTACTAGAAAAGATTGCCCCTGATTTTTCAAGTTCACAGCGCAATGATTGGGCGTTGGTTAAATTTCCATTGTGGGCAAGTCCAAGTGCTCCGTCATGAAATTCAAACTGGAAAGGCTGAATATTATTGATATTTGCTGAACCAGCCGTGGCATAACGGACGTGTCCAATGGCTGACGAGCCTGTCAGCTCTTCCAAATCTTTTTCGTCACGGAAAACTTCTGTGACCAGACCCAGACCACGATGACGATTGAGTTTCCCATTATTATTGACCAAAATCCCTGCGCCTTCTTGCCCGCGATGTTGGAGAGCATGAAGTCCAAAATAGGTCAGGCGAGCAGCATCAGGATGTCCCCAAACACCGAAAAGTCCACATTCTTCATTTAATGTCTTCGCTTCAAAGTGCGACCACTCTTGCTCAGTAAATGTTGCGCTTGTCATTTCATCAGACATGGGAGGGCTCCTTCATAAATGCTGACAGCTTCGTCAGTAGAAATAGAAAGTTCATTCATTTCCAAAATTCCGCTGTCAGTAACTTTTCCGATTATTTCGCCACTGACCGAACGTTCTGTCAGTAATTTTTCAAAAGCAACTTGATTTTCTGGTGAAATTGAGAGTACAAAGCGACCTTGCGTTTCTGAGAATAATTGGGCATTGGTTAAGTCAACTTTCACATCAACGCCTAAGCCATTTGCAAAAGCAGATTCAGCTAGAGCAATCGCCAATCCTCCTTCTGCCAAGTCATGTGCTGAGCTGACCAATCCGTCAGTAATTGCTTTTAAAACAAAGTCTTGATTGGATTTTTCAGTTTCTAAATCAAAATCAATTCTTCCAGAAATTTCGCCTGTCAGCATTTTTTGAAGTTCAGAACCTGAAAAATCATCAAAGGTTTGACCGACTAGTACAATCAAATCACCCGCTTTTTTAAATTCTTGAGTCGTAATATTTTTTACATTCTCAATCAAACCAACCATTCCAATCATCGGCGTAGGTAAAATAGCTGAACCGTTTGTTTCATTGTAAAGACTAACATTTCCTGAAATAACCGGTGTATCAAGAGCCAAACAAGAACGTGAAATTCCGTCAGCCGCCGTTGTTAATTCCCAAAATTGTTCTGGTTTTTCCGGATTTCCAAAGTTCAAACAGTCAGTAATCGCAAGCGGTTTTCCACCAGAGGCCACGATATTACGAGCCGCTTCAGCAACTGCGATTGCTCCTCCTTTTTCTGGATCAAGATAGAGGTAGCGAGCGTTACAGTCCGTTGTCATCGCAAGTGCTTTGTTAGTTCCACGCACTCGTAAAACTGCGCTATCTGAGCCTGGTGCAACAACAGTGTTGGTCATCACGCGCGAATCATAAGTTTCATAAATTGATTTCTTGCTAGCAATTGTCGGTTGAGCTAAAAGTTTTTTGAAAATTTCACTGACCGCGCTGTCTGTAATTTCTGGAAGATATTTTTCGCTGTCAGTAAATTTTTGAATTCGCTCAGGAACTTTTGCCTCACGGTAATAAGTTGGAGCATCTTCCGCCAATGAATCAACTGGAACATGAGCCACCATTTCCCCTTTATGATAAAGCGTATAAAAGCCATCATCAGTCACTTGCCCAATATTCACAGCATCAAGGTCGTATTTTTTAAATAAATCAATAATTTCTTGTTCATGTCCTTTTTTGACACAAAGCACCATACGTTCTTGTGACTCAGACAACATCATCTCATAAGGAATCATTTCTGTTTCACGCTGAGGCACATTATCCAAGTTAAGACGCAGACCTGACCCAGCTTTTGAAGCCATTTCTGATGTAGATGAAACCAATCCAGCTGCTCCCATATCTTGAATTCCGACTAAAATATCGCCATGATTTTGAATGACTTCAATACAAGCTTCAAGCAATAATTTTTCCATAAATGGGTCACCGACTTGAACCGCTGAACGTTGTGTTTCTGAACCAGAACCAAATTCTTTAGAAGCAAAAGACGCCCCATGAATGCCGTCACGTCCTGTTTTCGCTCCGACATAAAAAATAGAATTCCCTACACCTTTAGCTTGTCCTTTTTGTATGTGTTTATGTTCAATCAAACCCACACACATGACATTCACCAAAGGGTTTCCAGCGTAAGATTCATCAAAGGCTACTTCGCCACCAACCGTCGGAATTCCAATACAGTTTCCATATCCCGCAATCCCGGCTGTCACTTGGTCCACAATATGACGCGTTTTTCCATTGTCAATTGGCCCAAAACGTAAACTATCCAAAATTGCAATTGGACGAGCTCCCATTGAAAAAATATCACGAATAATACCACCAGAACCAGTTGCTGCACCTTCATAAGGTTCAACGTAAGATGGATGATTATGAGATTCAGCTTTGAAAACAACCGCTAAATCATCACCAATATCCACAACCCCAGCTCCTTCACCAGGCCCCATCAAGACTTGTGGCCCAGTCGTCGGAAATTTTTTTAAGACAGGTTTTGAATTTTTGTAGCAGCAATGTTCTGACCACATCACGGCATACATCCCAGTTTCCGTAAAGTTTGGCAAACGGCCATCAAGAATCTCATTCTTGATTTTCAAATATTCTTCATCCGTCAGTCCCCACTCACGGTAAATTTTGCTTTCTTGAATCTGTTCTGGTGACATCTCCAAAGTCATGTTATTCTCCTATAAGATATGAGAAACGCTTGCTTAAAAACGTAGAAAACTACAACTCAATTTACTACATTAGTAGTCTAAAGAATATACGTTCCAACAGAAATGCAACTTGTATATTCTCTACTTTAAAAGCTTTCAGCGCTCTGAATTCAATTATTTCAAATTACAAATTTACTGACAGATTCATTTTTTAAAATCTAAATTCTGTCAGTAATTTTTTTATTTTCCAACAAAGTTTTTCAAGACAGAAGCAAACAAATGTACTCCATCAGCGCCACCAAGCAGTTCTTCCATGGCCCGCTCAGGGTGAGGCATCATCCCAAGCACATTTCCTTCTTTATTGACAATTCCAGCAATATTTTCAACTGACCCATTAGGATTTTCGTCAGCATAAGTGAAAATAATTTGCCCATTTGCTTTAAGTTCAGCAAGCTGAGCTTCGTCAGCAACATATTGACCCTCACCGTGAGCAATTGGTAAATTAATCAAAGCGTCCTTGGAATATTCAGTCGTAAAATTACTTTGATTATTTTCAACTTTAAGAGCTTGCCATTTGGAAACGAATTTCAAACCCTCATTGCGAATCAATACACCCGGTAAAAGTCCAGATTCAACCAAAATTTGAAATCCATTGCAAGTGCCAAAAACCGGTTTTCCTTCTTTAGCTAAACGTTTGATTTCCGGCATAATATTGGCAAATGATGCAATCGCACCACAGCGTAAATAATCACCATATGAAAAGCCCCCTGGAATCAATACTCCGTCAAAACCTGCAAGCGACTTCTCATCATGCCAGACAAATTCTGCCTCAGCTCCCATAACATCACGAATTGCCCAAAGTAAATCAAAATCACAATTTGACCCTGGAAATTGAATGACTGCAAATTTCATTAATTAGCTCCTTCGCTTTGTTCATTCAAAATTTCAACTTTATAAGTTTCCATATTTGGATTTGCCAACAATTCATTGGCAATTTCAATTGCTTTTGCGCGAGCAATCTCAGCTTCTGCATCAAATTCAAAATCGAAAAATTTTCCAACATTTAATTCTGTAACTTCTTGATAACCCATTTTATGAGTTGCCGCTTTAATCGCTTGGGCTTGAGGGTCGAGAATTGAGGCTTTGTAAGCCACGTAAACACGTACTTTAGTCATTTTAAAATTCTTTCTATATAAGATGTGAGGAACTGTCCTAAAAACTAGAACTCATTTATTTCGCATTTTCTAACAAATTCAAAACTTCAGTATAAGTTTCAACTAAATCGCCAATATTACGTCTGAAAACATCTTTATCCATATGCTGACCATTCGCATCCCAGAGACGTGAAGTATCAGGTGAAATTTCATCAGCAAGAATAATTCTTCCGTCAGCAAGGCGGCCAAATTCAAGTTTGAAATCAACCAAAGTTAAGCCGATCTCAGCCCAGATTTTTTTAAGAATCTCGTTGATTTTACGCGTTTCACTCTTTAAAAATTCAATCTCTGAATAAGTTGCAATGTTCAGGAATCTAACATGTTCATCATTAATAAATGGGTCATCTAAAGCATCATCCTTATAGTAAAACTCAACAATTGGTTCTTGTAAAACAATTCCTTCTTCAAGACCAAATCGTTTGGCAAAAGAACCAGCAACAACATTTCTTAAAACAACTTCTAAAGGAATTATTGAAACTTTTCTATTCAATTGTTCGGTTTTTGATAACTTTTCTATGAAATGCGTTTCTAAACCTTCAGCATTTAATTTTTCAAAAATTAATGACGTAATTTGATTATTTAGAGCACCTTTTCCCGTAATCTGTTCTTTACGAGCACCATTTAATGCAGTCGCTTGGTCACAATATTCCACCCAGAGCACCTCTGAATCATCAGTAAAATACAGTTTCTTAGCTTTTCCTTCATAGAGCAACTTTTCTTTTTCCACAATATCCTCCATCCATTTAAGGAATTCTTTATGCTTCTTATTCTATTCTAATGAGCCAAATAAAAAAAGCTCTAGCGGATAAAACTAGAACTTTTTCAATTTATTGTTCGGTTTTGCTGAATGTTCGGAAATACTCTTTTATTTTATAAGTTTTCATATTGTTCATCAGAAACTTCTTCTAACCAAACTGCTTCTCCTGCGGTAATGGCCACATGACTGAACCAGCTATCTTTTGTCGCTCCATGCCAATGTTTAACTCCTGCATGAGTAACAATTGTATCGCCCGCATGTAAAAGTTGGGCCTCCTTACCCTCTTCTTGATACCATCCCTCACCGGCTGTAACCAATAAAACTTGATAACCATCTTTATGAATATGCCAATGATTACGACAGCCCGGCTCAAAAGTCACATTTCCCACACCAAAGGGCAAGTCCTTATCCGCAATCATTCCTTCTAAATAAGATTGGCCAGTAAAATAAGCGCCATAAGGATTTTTTTCACCTTGAGGAAAAATAAGTGCATTCTCTAATTCTTTTTTATTCATTTCGTTCTCTCTTTTCTAATCAATCTGTTGATAACGCGTTACCTTTAGGCGCAGTTGATATTTTTCTCTCAATTCAGCAATTTTTGCCATCATCGGACTTTTATGATGAATGTCAATTGCTTCTTGGTTTTCCCATTCATCAATCAATAGAATTGCTTGTTGATTATCCAAAGGAACAAAATATTCATAACGTAAATTTCCACTTTGTTGACGTATTTTATAGACAAGACCAGAACTGACCATTTCGTCAGCAAAGAGATGGGCCTTCTCCCCCTCACCTTGGTACAAAATGTTTACCGTAATTGTCATAGCTTTCCCCTCTTATTCCCAAATTTTTTTTGCAATATTAAAAGCCGACCAAGCCTTTGGCCACCCCACATAAAAACTCAGATGAGTAATTATTTCTGAAATTTCTTCCTGACTTATTCCGTTTTCTTTTCCTTTTGCCATATGAAAATTTAATTGTTCAAAATTTCCACCAGCAATCAAAGCAGTAATCGTAATGACACTACGTTCATGTGCTGAAAGTTCTTTTTCACGACTCCAGACTTCTCCAAAAAGAGTATTGTCATTTAATTCAGCAAATTTTGGGGCAAATTCTCCAAGTTGTTCATGTCCTGCGGTTTGTTTTTCCATTTTAACCTCCAAATTTTTTAATTATTTTATCTTGTGCTTTTTCCAAGTTCATTCAAAAATTTTAGGCGCATCACTGTCGGTCTAAAATTTTTCTCCCAAGCAGGATCCCAGCTATAACCTGAACGTTGTCGATAAGAATCAATAAATTTATCAATATTTTCTTTATCTGTTACAGGTTCAAATTCCACTTGATAGACTTTCCCGTCAATGTGAATTTGACCCTTACGTGAAATCATTGCCGAATTCCACCAACTTGATGCCGTTCCGCGACCTGCTGCTACCGCTAAATCATCATCAATATAAGCAAACCAAATCCAAGCAGGACGATGTTCTTGCGGGTCTGGGCTAATATAAATATCTTGTATCTTAGAAAACTTTTTGACATCAATTTTCATTTTTTCTCCTTTTCTTACCAAGGTTGTGTTGTAGGTCCAACAGTAAACTCGCTGACGTTAACGTCTTCAGGTTGTTCAAGAGCAAAAGCAACAATGCGAGCAATTGCCTCTGGACTAATCCCATATTGTTCATAAAGAGCTGTCATTCCTTCTGCTGCTTCTTTGTCAGTGATTGTATTCAGTAACTCAGTATTTATAGCAGCCGGATAAATAGTAGCTGTCCGAATATGAGTTCCTTCTTGAGCAGATTCCATTCGGAGTACCTCCATTAATTCACGAACCGCCCATTTTGTTGCCCCATAAACACCACCATTGGGATATGCTTTTAGGCCAGCAACTGAACTCGTTGTGATAACATGTCCTGATTTTTGAGCTGTAAATTCAGGCAGTACAGCAGCGAGCCCATTAAGTACACCTTTTAAATTAATATCAACCATATTTTCCCATTCTTCAACATGAAGAGCTGATAAAGGGGAACTTGGCATGATTCCTGCATTCAAGAAAATAGCATCAATTTTGCCAAAATTTTCTTTCGCATATTGTACCAACTTTTTACTATCTTCTGGATTAGTTACATCTGTCACTTGATAGATTGCTTGTCCACCAGCCTTTTTAATTTTATCAGCCAGCTCCTGCAAACGATTTTCACGCCTTGCTGCTAGTACAATTTTGGCTCCTTTTTTAGCAAGTAATTCAGCAGTTGCTTGGCCAATACCGCTTGAGGCTCCTGTGATTAAGACGACTTTGTTTTCAATATTGTTTGACATTTTTTCTCCATTCATTTTTAACTTCTGTTTTCATTATATTCCTTGAAGTTCACTTCAAGTCAACTCAAAAGCTTCACATTGCTTTATCTTTTCGATGATTTTATTATAAAATATTTTTTACCTGCCGTGAAATGCTTTTTATATCAATAATTATGCTTTTTAAGCATACTATATTAAATTATAAAAAAAGCTTCGTATCATTACGAAACTTTTTTAATCAGATTTATTTTATCTTCTTGTTCAAAATCAAAGTATAGAAGACAAAATTAAGCAAAGCAAGACAAAGGAAAAACATAAATACATGTTGAGTTCCTGTTGTTAAATTACTTGATTTTGTTGCAATAAGACTAGCTGTAGCCGTTCCTGCTGACGCTGCAAATTGAGAAGTTGTAGTAAACCAAGCATTACCAGAGGCAGCTTTATCATGAGGAAGTTGAGCTAAACTATTGGTCATGGTTGTTGCAAAACTTGAAGAACGACCGATTGTGAATACAACATAAAGTCCCGTCACACCCAGTAAAGTCAGGTTCTTAGTAAAAATCGTTAATAAAACAAGAGCGATAAAGAATACAGTATTTCCACTATATAAAATCCCCTTGGCCCCTTTGCGGTCATAGAGCGCACCAATTGGACCTTGTGCTGCTGAACCAATTAATGAACCAGGCAATAAAGCAAAACCTGCTAATGTACTTGTAGCTCCTAACGAAACTTGTAAGAAATTAGGAATGATAAAGTTAATTCCCAAATTGACAAATTGTAAAATACAATAAACTAGGACAGACAAAGTAAAAGTTGGGCTCTTAAAAACATTGATATCAATAAAATTCAATGTACTTGTTTTTGAACGCCAAATAAAAGCAATCAACCCCAAGATAAAGACCACTAACCAGATCCATGAAAAATGAGCACTTGAAAGTGAATCTAAAGCTAAAAGAGCGCTGGTCATTGCTAATGACAAAAATATAAAAGCAATAAAATCAAATTTGCCTGGACGTTTTTTTTCACTTTTCTCAATAGCCCAAGCTCCTAAAGGAAAGAGACAGATTGGGATAATCAAAATAATTGCAAAAATCATTCGCCAACCTAAAGTCCCTGTTAAAAGCCCACCATAAGTTGGTCCAAGTGCTGGGGCAATACTCAAAATCATCCCAGCAAATCCCATCCAAAGTCCTACTCTCTCACGCGGAATTTTAGTTAAGACAAGATTAAACATCAATGGAATGGCAATACCAGTCCCGATTCCTTGAATTAAGCGTCCCGCCATTAAAATAGTAAAATTCGGAGAAATTAAACTCAGTAAATCTCCAAGGGTAAAAAAGATTAATCCTGAAAAAAATAAAGTCCTATTTTGAAAGCGTTGACTAATATATGAACTCGTTGGCATAACAATCGCAACAACTAATAAATAAGCGGTCGTTACCCACTGAACCGTACTCAGTGGAAGTCCGAAGGTCTTTTCAAGCGTTGGAAACGTGACATTCAAACTTGTTTCTGCTAATATCCCCATAAAAGCCACAAGGGCCACGGCGACAATTGAAAAGCGCGTTTTCGCGCTAATTTTATGATTGGCTGTATTTGTTTCTAATTCTGTGTTCATTCTTTTCCTTTCTGCATGCTAAAATTATTAAGAAATTTTTCAACTGCAGCAATCTCCTCTGCTGACAAACCCGCCAAAGCTTTTTGATTATGACCTTGGATATATGTTCTAATTTCAGGTAGATATTGTTTACCTTCTTCAGTTAATTCAACTGATTTTTGACGAGCATCTGTTGGGCTCGCTTTTCTCTTAATCAACTGCCGTTTTTCCATACGTTGCAAAATTTCCGTTGTTGTAGAACGTCGGATATTAAATTCTAATTCAATCATCGTCTGACTGATTTCTTTTCCTGAGTCTTCTTCACTCTGGTTTCCAAGAAAATCTAATATTGACATTTGCTGACCCGTCAAATCAAGCTGAGCTGCAAAATTATCAAACTCTCGTGACATTTGATTGCTGGCAACTTTTAAAAGTCGTCCAATTGCTTCTTTTTTAGTTCGCATACGAATTATTATAACACAATCTTTTTTGTTCGTCAACGAACAATATTTAAATTTTTATCAATAAAAAAGTTACTGACAGAGTTCTGTCAGTAACTTTTTGGTTAATCTAAATTGCCAAATCAAATTTTAATTGAGGTTTTACCGGTTCATAGTCCACAAGCTCAAAATCTTCTGGTTTAATATCGAAAAAGTTTGTTCCGTCAGGAACATTAAGCACCAAACGGGGCTCCTTGTCAGAAGCTGTTCGCTTAACTAACTCATTTGCCTGTTCAAACTGATTATCATAAATATGCAAATTATTTACGAAATAGAAAAATTTTCCAACTTTCCAAGAAAAATGTTTTGCAATCATCATTTGTAAAGCAACATATTGCATGGCATTGATATGATGCGCAACAAGCATATCATTTGAACGTTGAATAAGAGTCGCATCCAAGTAAATCTGACCATCTTGTTCACGGCGAACATCAAACATTGTTTGGAAAGCACAAGGCAAAAGTCCTTCAGTTTCCTCAAAATCTTCATATTGCCAAAGATTAATGATATTACGGCGATTCCAAGGATTTTTTGCTAAACCATCCAATAATTTTCCAATAATATTATATTTTTTGACTGTTGCCCCATAGCGTTGTCCAATCGTACCGTCGCCAATTCCCCATTCGCCCCAGTATTTGACTCCATATTTTTCTTCAAGAATAGCAAGTTCACTTGTTTGATCTTGATAAATCCACATCAATTCTTTAATTGCCGATTTAATTGGAATTGGACGCAAAGTGGTAATTGGAAACTCACCTTTTTGCAAATCATAAGTAACGAAAGAGCCTGTTACATACTTACTATTTGCGGTTTGACCATCCTTATACTTGGGACGTGCATTTTCTGAAAAAACACCGTTATCAAGGATATTTTGGATATTTTGTTTAAAAATCTTGTCTGCGTAAGTCATGAATCTTCCCTTTTTCTAGATATATTCATTATATTATAACATAACAAATCTTGGAAAGAAATTAGCTGTTTATCGTATTTCTATAAAAAGTCTACCAGCTTTGGTAGACCTTTTATTTTTCTTATTTATCCTTCTGAAATTCTCAATAGAGATTTAATTGCTGTACGTTGATCCATTGCTTCATATGCTTTTTGAATTTCATCTAAGCTAAATTCTGCTGTAAAGACACGGCCTGGATTAATCTCCCCACTTAAAACTGCTTCAAGTAAGATTTCCTTATCCCAGCGTGCGACAGAGGCTACTCCACCTCCAAGTTGAATATTTTTCCAAAAAAGAGAATCAATCCATTCATTGTAATCAACATCATGAGGAACTCCCACACGACCTACTCGCCCTCCTGCTCTTACCGCTTGAAAAGCAGATTCAATTGCTTGTTTTGTTCCGACACATTCTAAGGCAGCATCTGCACCATAACCATTGGTTAAGGACATAATTTTTTGAATCGCTTCTTCACCACGTTCAGCAATAATATCTGTTGCACCAAAATCACGCGCAAGTGCTGCACGGTCTTCATGGCGACTCATGGCAATAATCCGTTTTGCTCCTAAAAGTTTAGCTGAAATCACTGCACAAAGTCCAACCGCTCCATCACCAAAGACAACCACTGTATCACCTTCATGGACATCTGCTGCTTTAGCTGCATGAAAACCTGTAGGCATGACATCAGCTAAAGCCGTCAATGAAGCCAACTGGTCATCAGAATAATCACTTGGTTGGCCCGGGATTTTGACAAGTGCACCATCAGCATTAATCGCCCGATAGAATTCTCCTTGATAGCCGCCATTCACACCGTCTTTTGCATTTGGACAATTGGCTTCAAAGCCAGCCAAACAAATTGGACAGTGTCCACAACCGTGCGTAAAGGGAACAATGACAAAATCTCCTACTTTAAAGTTTTTAACTCCGGTGCCTACTTCTTCAATCAGACCAATAGCTTCATGCCCTACCGGTCCAGGTTGACGTTCAGAAATCCCACGGAACCACCATAAATCGGAACCACATACGCAGGCACGAACAATTTTAATGATAGCATCTGTTTCTTTTACAAGTTGCGCTTTGGAAAATTCTCTAACTTCCATTTTATTTTTTTCGACAAAATAAGCTGATTTCATTTTTGTACTTCCTTTTCTTTTATTGAATTCATTATAAAATGAATTTTACTTTTTTTAAAATACTTTTTTAAAAACTCCTTATGCTTTTAAAGCATAAGGAGAACTAAGGGCTTATATAATGCCACCAACTCCTCGACCAAAGAGTTTGCTGTTGGAAATTTTTTGATAAAATTCAGCGACCTTTGGTGTAAGATTATAGCGTAATGCCAGTGGTCTTAAGGTCACTTCTAATTTTGCTAACTCATCTGCAAGTTGACCTTGATTTTCTAATTGAACTTTCGTATGAATTAAACACTGGCGTTCCCAGTCACGAATATTTCGGTCTAATATAAGATTATAGAGTTCATTTAAAATTTCTTCTTTTTCAAATGTTTTATTCATGACCTCATTATGCCACGAATTTATTTCTAAGGCTACTAAAAACGCTTACGATTTTTAAATTATCGTTTTTTGGTCAAATTCATATTTGGATAGTTTTTGAGAATTCTGCGCAAATTATAATGTTTTAATTTTAGAGGTTTATTTTTAAGTAATTCTAATACTTTTATCCGATTTGCTGCTGTTTCATGGTTTGCAAAGAGATGTTTAAGACGAAATTCTTTGATTGCTGCATTTTCTTTGTCAGAATCATCAATCATAGCCAAGACTTCTTTTTTGGTTGAAATCGTAAAAATAAATGTTGAAACAAGGTCAGCCAGAAAGATAATTAATATCAAAATCACACCCCAACTGTGGGTTAATTCATTAAAATCATGAATCCAATTTTGAACAGGTGGATTAACTAATTTAATTAAGATAATACAACCTACACCCCAAAATAATGAAACGGGAACAGCTACTCTTCCTTCAATATTGAAAGGGAGGGTTGAGTAGTCCCATAACTTCATATTAAAGAATTTCTCTAAAATCCAACTTCCAATGAATTCAACGACTGTCACAATCACAATCGTATTAAGATAAAGACTGAATAAATTTCCGGTATCTGGAACTAAAAGTAAGACGGCAGAGACGCCAAAACCATAAACAGGGCAATAAGGGCCTAATAAAAAACCTCTAAAAACAAAATGCCGGTCTTTAAGTGAGCAATAAAAGGTCTCCCATATCCAACCAATAAAAGAATAAACGATAAAAGTCATAAAAATTTCCATATATTTCTCCTTGTTTGTTTAATCTTTTACATTATATCATCTCTTTTAGTAATTTTTAAATTTCATTTATAAGATAAGAAAAAAGCTGTTTAAATTCAGCTTTTTATGATAATTTTTTATAATGATTTTAATTTTCCATGGAAATCAGCAATTGATTGATAGCCTTTTTTATCCATAATTTCTTCTAATTCTTTAATGATTCTATCAAAAATTGTAGGGCCTTCTTTGTGTAAAGCTGTACCAATTTGAAGCATTGTAGCTCCACATAAGAGGTGTTCAAAGGCATCTTGTCCTGTTTCAATACCACCTGTTCCAATGATTTGAATTTCAGGTTTGAGACGAGTATAGAAAGCACGAACATTTGCAAGCGCTGTTGGTTTGATGTATGCTCCACCAATTCCACCAAAACCGTCTTTAGGCTTAATAACTACGCTTTCTGCTTCTGAATCAATAAAAAGTCCATTCCCAATACTATTGACTGAGTTAACATAAGTCAATGGAAATTGATTGAGGATTTCTGCCATGATATCAAAATGAACGAGGTCAAAATAAGGAGGAAGTTTTACACCTAAAGGCTTTGTGAAGAAGGCAAAAACTTCTTTTAGGAGTTTTTCAGTGGCTTCAAAATCATAAGCAAGCTGTGGTTTCCCAGGGACATTTGGACAAGAAAGGTTCAATTCTGTAATTCCTGAAAAATTACTTTCTTGAATTTTCTTAAGCATAGCGATATTTTCGGCTGCGCTCATCCCAGCAATGGAAAAGAAGATTGTCGCTTCTTGAGCCTTTTCTTTTTGATTTTTTAAAACATAATCTAAGTAGTAATCAAACCCTAGGTTAGGCAGGCCCATAGAATTAATTGAGCCTAATTCTAAGTCAACATAACGTGGGAGTGGATTACCTTCTCTTTTTTCTAATGTGGAACTTTTGGTGATATAGGCCCCTGCTTGAGAGGCTTTTAATTCTTCTAAATCCTCAGTTGTCATACAATGGACTCCTGAAGCGTTCATGAATGGATTAGCGAATTCCGCATTTGCAAAAGTTGTTTTTAGCATTAAAAAATCGTTCCCCTTTTCTATTTTTAACTATTCTATCACAAAAAAGACAAATTCAAAATTTTTAAAGTTCGAGTCAAATGATGAGGTGGCATTTTTTTCACATGATATAATTAAATTAGAGCAAATGGAGGTGTAAAATGAGTACAGAACGAGCTATTTTTGCTGGTGGTTGTTTTTGGTGTATGGTTGAACCTTTTGAAGAACGTCCAGGTATTTTGGCTGTAACTAGTGGTTATACTGGTGGACATATCGAATACCCTACTTATGACCAAGTCCTCTCAAAAGCTTCTGGCCATACGGAAGCAGTTGAAATTTTATTTGATAATGAATTGATTTCTTATGATGAACTATTAGATATTTATTGGTCATTGATTGACCCCACTGATGCTGACGGACAAATTTATGACCGAGGTGCAAATTATCGTCCAGTGATTTTTGTTGAAAGTGAAGAACAAAAAATTGCTGCTCAAAAAAGTAAAATTGCCTTAGAGAAATCTGGAATTTGGGATAAACCAATTGTTGTTCCGATTGAAGAGGCAAAAACTTTTTGGCCAGCTGAAGAATATCATCAACAATACTATAAAAAAGATCCTAAACGTTACCAAGCGATGCACAAAGCACGTGAACGTTATTTAGCCTTACAACGTTTTAAAGGGAAATTTAAATTTTTAAGAAAAAACACTAGATAACTAGTGTTTTTATTTTATATTTGGCCACTCTTTACCAAACCATTCTTGGTATAGGTCTTCCACAATTTTGACTGTCGTCATTGTCATTTCTGGGGAAAGTTTTTCACTTTTTTTCTTGCCCTTATTGATCAGTTCAGCAATTTCATCAATCTCATAGCTGAATTCACTTGGCATTGAATGAGAAAATTCTTCAACCGTTCCATCATTTTTAATGAGACTGGCTTGGTTTGATTTCCAATAATTTGGAACAGAAATTTCTCCTTTTTCACCATAAATGATAAATGTATTTGGTTTATCTAAGCGCGTGCTAAGTGAAATATTAATCATAATTTCTGCTTTTTTTAAGAGAATTTCGTAATCTAAATCTGCTTTATTTTCTTCAGAAGACCAATAAATTCCTTTTGCTGCATCAAAACCTGTTCCAAATAAGAATTGTAAGACAGAGAGTGGATAGCTGGCATGCATGATAAAAGCGCCACCGCCTTCTTTTAAATCTAAGGCCCAGCTCTCCCGGTTGGTATGGGGTCTGAAATCATTTATTGCAAGACGAGATATTTTACCAATTTCATTGGCATCAAGCCATTTTTTGATTTGGGCCATCACAGGTAGGAAAACAGATTTTTGAGCTTCCATCAAAAAAAGATTTTTTTCATTTGCTATCTTGAATAATTCCTGACTTTCTTCAAGAGTCAAGGTAAATGGTTTTTCTAGAAGTACATTTTTTCCTGCTTCTAAAGCCATTTTTGCTTGAGGATAATGTTGTTTATTGATGAGTGGAATATAGATTAAATCAATTTCTGCTGCATTTACTAAGCTAGCATAATCATCATAAACTTGTGGAATTTCTAATTCCAAAGCGGCTTTTTGTGCTTTTTCCTTATTTCTGGCGGCAATCCCAGTAACTTCAGCTTGACCACTCTCTTTTACACCTGCTACAAATCTTGGAACAATTTTAGCGGCACCCATAATTCCGATTTTTAACATTTGACTTCCTCTTTCGTCTCTGGGTTTAAATACCAATAATCACGGTATCTACGGTTTCAACTCCTGCAGTGGTAACACGGACTCTGGCCAAATTTTCTACTGTATTAACATCAAAAAATCGGTCACCACTGATATCGTTTTGAATGATTTTTACAGTTGCTTCTGCCGGAAATTTTTGTAAGGTTTCAATAAGTTCTTGCGTTGTCATAATGTTTTAGTCAGCCCTTTCTGATAGATATTCCCAACGTTCATATTTTTCTTCAAGTTCTTTTGTTTTGTTGTCTAGTTCTTTTTGTAAATCCAGTAGGAGTTCTGTATTTGAACCATTTTCATTCATTTCTGTGTCAATCTCAGAAATTCGCTCTTCGATTTCAGCAATTTGACTTTCAATGGTTTCCCATTCTTTCTTTTCCATATAGGTCAGTTTCGTTTTGTCAGTATTTTCGGTTTTGTCAGTACTTATTGGACTTTCGATTTTACTGACAGCTTTGTCAGCAGATTTTTCTTCCGTTTTGACGGCTAAATAGTCACTGTAAGCACCAAAATAATGATTAATTTGCCCATCTTCAAATGCAAGTAATTCGTTGCTCACTTTATCTTGGAAATAGCGGTCATGAGAAACTGTCAAAACAGCACCCGGAAAAGAGCCTAGGAAATTTTCAAGTACGGTTAAGGTTGCAATATCCAAGTCATTGGTTGGTTCATCAAGCAAAAGCACATTGGGTTGTAATAATAAAATTTTAAGTAAATAGAGTCGTTTTTTCTCACCACCTGAAAGTTTAGAAATCAGTGTTCCATGACTACTTCTTGGGAAGAGAAACTGCTCTAATAAATTAACAATTGAAATATTTTCACCGCTGCTGTTATGCGCAGCAGATGCAACTTCTTCAAGAAAGTTAATCATGCGTTTATTTTCATCAAGTCCACGAATTTCTTGACTGAAATAACCAATTTTGACTGTTTCACCAATTTCCAAAATCCCGTCAGTTAATGCTAGCTCACCATCAATGATATTGAGTAAGGTCGATTTTCCGACGCCATTATCACCAACAATCCCCAAGCGCGAATGCCCTTGAACGATTAATTCAAAATCTTTAAAAATTGGTCGGTCAGGATAAGAAAAAGCGGCATTTTTAAAATTAATTACTTTTTTCCCTAAGCGACTGCTCGCAATGTTGAGTTCTAAATCTCCTAGATTTTTACTAGTTTTCATAGAATCTTTAAGGTCTTCAAAGCGGTCAATCCGTGCTTGTTGTTTTGTAGCACGCGCTTGAGGTGATTTACGAATCCAAGTTAATTCAGATTGATAAAGTTGTTTTGCCTTATGACTTGCTGCGGCTTCTCTTTCTTCATCTTCAGCTTTTTTTGCAAGATAATCTTGATAATTTCCTTGGTATTCTTTAAGACCTGCATCTTCAAGTTCAAAAATTCGTGTTGCAACATTATCTAAGAAATAGCGGTCGTGCGTGACAAAAAGAACGGTTCTTCGAGAATTTTTTAGATAATTTTGCAACCAAGCGATGGTTTCAACATCGAGGTGGTTGGTTGGTTCATCAAGTAATAATAAATCGGAATCATTGACTAAAGCTTGAGCCAATTGAACCCGTCTTTTTTGTCCACCTGAAAGGCTTTCGATTAGAGTGGCGGGGTCAGGAAGTTGAAGTTTTGTCAAAATTGTTTTGACATCTGCTTCTACTTGCCAAGCATTCAGAGCATCCATTTCTGATTGGGCACGTTCTAACTTAGCTAAATTTTCATAATCTAAAAGGGCTGCTTCGTAATTTTTAATTGCTCGCATTTGCGGAAGCGAATCATCTAAGACGGTGTCTAAAATTGTAGCTTTTGGATTAAAATCAGGTTCCTGAGTAAGGTATGTAATTTTATAATTTTGTGGATGATCAAAAGGCGTACGGTCTCCATCAAATCCTGAAAGTCCTGAAATAACATTTAGGAGCGTTGTTTTACCCGTACCATTAACTCCCAAAAGACCAATTCGGTCAAGATCATGAATGATAAAATTGATTTTGTTGAAAACCGTTTTTTCTCCAACTGATTTACTTAAATTTTGTGCGATGAAGTCTGCCATTTTTCGTCCTAATTTCTCTTATATTACCTTTGATTATACCACAAAAAAGCCTGTCAGTAATGACGGCTTTAATTTTTTACTGATAAAAAAGCTGGATAGTAAACTACTTATTTCTGTCAGTATTTTTTTACTGACAGATTTCATTTGATGAGCTGTCAGTATTTTTTTTACCTTCACGAACGTCAAAAGGATGTACAATTTTTTCCAATTCTTTTAAATAAAGTTCAGCCTGATTGGTCAATTGAAGTTCACTTAGTGAAATCCAACCAATCTCAATATTATCTTCCACTGCTAAGGGAATGGCTACAATATTGTCACCATTCAAGTCTTGACTGACAATTCCAGTTGAAATTGTATATCCATTTAATCCAATCATCAAATTGAAAATGGTGGCTCGGTCTCCTACTTTAATGTCTTTTTTAGCATAAACCGTAGATAAAATTTCTTCTGAAAAATAGAAAGAATTGTGTTCTCCTTGTTCATAGGAGAGGCGGGGAAATTCTTCTAAATCTTCTAATGTTACAAATTTTTTATGAGCTAAAGGATTTGTTGAACTGACAAAGATATGCGGCTCCGCCAAGAAAAGCGGATGAAAAGTTAATCGATTTTCTTTTAAAATCTTATCCATAACATTTGCATTGTATGAATTTTTATAAAGAATTCCTAACTCACTGCGCAGTGACTTTACATCTTCAATAATTTCATAAGTTCTAGCTTCTCGCAGAGTATATTCGTATTCTCCAATCCCCTGACTTTCTGTTTTTTTGACCATATTGACAAAGGCATTCACCGCAAAAGCATAATGCTGGGTCGAAATCGCACAAAGTTTTCGAGAGGGCTTTCGGTCCAACCACCGTGTTTCCAATAAATCAGATTGTTCTACAACTTGTCGTGCATATCCCAAAAACTCTGCACCATCTGCTGTCAGCGAAATTCCTTTACTTGACCGTTGAAAAAGCGACAAATCAACTTCCGCTTCAATGTCTTTAATCGCCTTCGACAATGAAGGTTGTGTAATAAAAAGAATTTCAGCAGCTTGATTAATTGAACCCACTCTTGCTACTTCAATAAAATATTTGAGTTGTTGTAAACTTATCGTCATTCCTTTTTCCTTATTTCATTTTTGACCTTGAAACTTTGATTCTATTTTTCAAAATTTCTGTCAGTAACTTTTAGATTCAATGATAGAATGTCAAACCTTATTTTTTGCTGACAAGAGCTTCTAAGGCTTTGATGGCACTTATGATTTTTTCGTCAGTAACTTTTGAATCAATCAAACGATAAGATTCTACAGGACTGGCTGCAAATTTTGCTACTGCTTGCAATTTTTCCAAATCAAATGGCAAATTAATTTCTGCTAGAGAAGCAGGTAAATGATTTTCCTTATAAAATGGCAAGAGTTTTTCAATTTCTGAAGTATCTCCCGTATAAGCCAATTGTACCAAGACTCCATAAGCGACTTTTGAGCCATGTAAAATAGGATGTGTCTCTGAGCAAAGTGATAGGCCATTATGAAGCGCATGAGCCCCTGACATCCGTCCATAAGTCCCAGCAAAACCTCCAACTGTTCCTGAAAGTTCAATGATTGTATCAACAATTCGCCCAAAAGCTGGCGTCACTTTCTGTTCAGCCAAATCATTAAGTGCTGCTTTAGAATCAGCAAATAATATTTTAAAAATTTCCTTTGCACTCGCAAATCCCAAACGAACTGAGGCTGAAAGTTCTTCCTGTGAAACCTGACGAACGATTCCTTCCATTTCATACCATTTGGCGAGTGTATCTCCGATTCCAGCAACAAAATAATCATGAGGTGTTGCCAATAAAAAATCATAATCAACTAAAGTTAAATAGCTCACTTTATTTAAATAACCCACTTTATCAAAAGTATGGTCAGGGTGATAAAGAGCTGCAACCGGTGTGTAAGGAGCACAATTAGAAACCAAGGTCGGAATAATAATTAACTCACAGTTTAGCTCCTGGGCTACAACTTTACAAGTATCAATCAAACGCCCTCCGCCAATTGCAAGAAGGCCATCGGATTGAACAATTTCTTTGGCCAGTTTTTTCCCATTTTCGATAGAGGCCGAGCCATCATAATGAAAAACAGGATAACTTAAGTCTTTAGGATAAAAATCTTGAAAAACCTGAAAAGATTTTTCCCCAGTAATTATCGCAAGTTTATTAAAAGACGCAAGATAGCTTTCTAAATCTTGCAAAATTCCTTGACCACTCACATATCTATTGGCTCCGGGACGTACTTCTTCTGAGATATTCATAATTTTCCTCCTAATTAAGTAATTATTAGAATATTCTATCACTTAAGATTCAAAAAAACAACATTTAACTGAATAAATGTTGTTTTTTTGTAAAATCCAATTTTAAGCACTATAATTCAACGTTTTGATGACATTCCCCTTATCATCAGTCAAATCAACTTGCAATTTAGGTTGAGCAACCCCAGCTTTTTTCATTGAATCTAACACCTTATCCGCTACTTCTTCAACTTGGTCACCACTTGCTAATAAAAGGGCGCCAACGGTTGCTTTATTGAGTTTAGAGGATTCCAAGGTGTAAGTCACTTTAGAGCCAGTGCTCGTTGCTTTTGCTGAACTTATCATTCCTTGCGATTGACTCTTAATTACATCTGCATTTTCATTTAATTTTGTGGCAATAGCTGATGGTGTTGCCGATCCCATTTGACTCACTGCATCAGTCACACTAGCTGAGCCTTCTGAGCTTCCTGAGCTTGGTAAAAATTTAGCAGCAATATTATCCGTTTGACTTGAAATGACTTGCCGACCAATCATGACTACTCCAAAAATAATTAAAGCAAAAAATATAACAATGGATAATAAAATCGCAAAAATTTTACCTCCTCGGCCTTTTCTCACTTTTTTACTTTTTCTAGAATTCATTTCTTTCCCTTTTCTATTTTTGAGACTTATTTAGTATTATACCATTTTGTACTTTAAAGAAAACTAAAAAAAGTAGCTTTTCAACTACTTTTTTACAATTTTTTTTTAAATAAATTAGTCATTAAAATCAAAACGCAATTTCATATTAGCTGAACCAAGAACGACCATACGTCCCAAAAGTTCCGTTTGTGCTTTAAACGCCGCCTCTGCTAATTTTTCATTTGCTTGAGTCAAATAAGCAATTTTATCTTCAGCTGTTTCAAAATTCTTATCTGTCTCATTTTGAATTTCATGGAATTTTGCCATGGTATTTAATTCAAAAGTATTTCGTAAATCAACAAATAAATCATAATTAGAATCACCAAGAACAGCTGTTGTTGCGCTCAACCAGTACATATTTGTTGGATCATATTCTCCCTTAGCATCACGATAAGAAGCTGGCGTATCATTAATTGCAGTGTAGAATGGTACAACATGATTGAAAGTGTTTGCTCCAAAAGCAAGCCATTGAACTCCTGCTAATTCATCAGGAACATTATTTCTAACTTGCAAAATATGAACACTATGATTACGATTTATTCCAATTGGACGGAAAAGTTTTCTTTCTTCTGGACTATTTGTGCTGCCGTAAGGATCATATTTTGTATTTTCAAAATGACTTGATAAAACAAATTTAACATCTTCAACAGTAATTTTTCGACTAGCTTCACAAATGAATGGAAGTTCTTGATTTTGTGGATCTTCAGATGGATTTCCTAAGAAGTTTTGACCATACCAAGTACGTGGATTATTATAAACAGAATCTTTGATTGAAGATGAACCAAAGATATGACGCAAATTATAATGACTTTCATAGCCTTCAAAATCAGGATTTAAATGATTTGCGTCAATTAATTGTTTCAAATCACTTGAACACATATAATCATCATTATCAAATTTGAATTCATCAATATTCATTCGATTTGGCGCTACAACATAAGAATCATCAGGAATACGAACTGCTGCCCAATGATGACCACCGATTGTTTCTAACCACCAAACTTCTTCTTTGTCAGCAAAAGCAATCCCGTTTGGCTCATAAGTTCCATAAGTCTTAAGTAATTGTCCCAAACGCTCAACCCCCTCGCGAGCACTTTTAATGTATGGCAAAACAAGTGTTACAAGGTCTTCTTCACCCATCCCATTTTCCACATAAGGGTCAAGACCCAAGATTCTTGGATTAGTAGTAATTGTTTCTGTTGCAGACATCGCAACATTAGCACTATTAATCCCAGCCGCTGGCCAAATCCCTTCTTTTAAAACTGCATTTGGCGTTGAAGTATAACGTAATGGATTTTCAGGTAAATCTAATTCTAAATCAGATAAAACAGCTTTATAATGACGAGGTTGTTCTTCAGGTTGAATCACAATAAAGCGTTGTGGATCCAAAGCTTCGTGTCCATCATCATTACGAGCAATCATGGTTGAACCATCAATTGATGCTTTTCTTCCCACAAGAACTGTTGTACATGAGCCTTTACGGCGATTTTCAATTTTCATTTATTTCTCCTTTATAATCTATAAAATACCTTACTTAGAAACCAAGAAATTGTATTTATTATAAATACTAAATTTCAATTGGTTATTTGCCAAAATTTCTGTCAGTAAAATTTAATCAGAGCATTTTTTTAACTTCTGCAAAAATAGCAGCCTGCTCATTTTTCAATTCATTTTTGACAATTTTTTCTTCAATAATTTTTAAAATTTTACCAAGTTCTGGACCAGGTTCAAGCGAAAATTCTTCCATTAAATCTTTTCCAGCAATGACAATCTCTGATTTATCATGAATTTGAAGTTGGTTATTAATAGTGACAGCTTGTTCTCTATCAATCTTCAAACCATAAGCCACTTTCAATTCATCAACCAAAAGCACTTTTTCTAAACCAAAATGATAAAGACTCATCAAATCCCAAGAGTCAAGTTCATAAGCTGATACAAGGTCTGCTACAAATTTTGCAAATTCATTGGACACTTTCCATTTTCGCAAAAATGTTTTCACATCAACATTGGAAAATCTGGTCAGTAACGCTGCCCATGCTTGCTCAGAATTCTGAAAATGGAAATCTACTGACAAGTCTGTCAGTACTTTTTTCAAGGCCGAATCTTGCAAATCTGGTAAATATTTATAAGCCCCTGATTTAAGCAGTAAGGTCAAACCATTTCGCCAATCCTGACCTAACAACAGCTTATCAAATTCAATAAAAATTCGTTCAACTGAGATTTTTTCCAGTAAGTGAGCCGACTCACACATGGCTAAGAAAGTTTTATTTTCAATTTGAAAGTCTAAAGTTGCTGCGAATCGCATGGCCCGCATAATCCGTAAAGCATCTTCATTAAAACGTTCCAAAGCGCTACCAACCGCTGTTAGTCTACGTTCCTTCAAATCCGTCAGTCCATCAAACAAATCAATAATTTGCCCATTAACATCACAAGCAAAGGCATTGACCGTGAAGTCACGACGTTTTAAATCCTCTCGTAAATCTCTGACGAAATCCACATGATCTGGCCGTCTGTAATCTGTATATTTTGATTCTGTCCGAAAAGTAGTAATTTCATAATGTTCAGCTTCTGATTTTCCAGCTAAAACAAGTACTGTTCCATGTTCGATTCCCACATCAATGGTATAAGGAAAAATATCTTTAATTTCCTCTGGATATGCACTTGTTGCAATATCCACATCGTGAATCTCTCGCCCAAGCAATATATCACGTACAGAACCTCCCACAAAATAAGCTTCAAACCCATGCTCGATTATTTTTTCTAAAACCGGCTTGGCCTGTACAAACTCCTCGGGTAATTTTTCTAATTTCATATCTATTATTTTATCATTTTTTAAACAAAAACGGGGCATAGCCCCATTGTACACCTTAAAATTTTACTGACAGAAAGTTTATACAGACCTGTCAGCACTTTTAGCTCTCATCAATTTCTGTCATAAGCTAGTTCTTAAGCTTTACCCTGTATCATTCACCTGTGAATTTGTCTGACGCTCTGCCAGATTAACCCAAGCAATCCATCAGTAATTTTATCCTATTGTTCTTCTAAATTAATCCAGTAACGACAAATTTCATCACCATCAATATCTACAATATTTTCCAAAATACCCGCATTTGCTTCAATACTTTTTCGACTTGCCAAATTTTCTTTGTCAGCAGAAATCATGACCTGAGAAATTTTACGTTTCCGGTATTTAGGAAGAGCAAATCTGACCATTTCTTCAGCAAAATGATGTCCTCTAAAATCAGGAGCCACACCATAACCAATATGACCACCCCATTCTAACAAAATTCCTTTTTCGATTTGCCAACGACAAGAAATTTCACCAACGATTTGCCCATTAATAAAAGCAAAATATTTAGTTGCTGTTGACCAATCGGGATTTTCAGCAAAAGTTTCTTCTCTATGAGTTTTTTCCACATAGTCCGAAAATTTTTCCAAAGAAAGCTCCGCATAAGCTTTAACAGCATCGATTTTAAAAGGACTTGTATCTGTTGCCCAATTGGCAATATAAACCATAAAAGCTTCTGCATCACTTAATTCTAATCTACGAATCTCTAATTCACTCATAAAATCCCTCACTAATCATTCGGTCACAATCTATTTCGTCAGTAAATATTATAAATCCAAAAAATGTTCCAAACCATATTTTAACTCAGACACCGTCATTACCTTACGAATTCCCAAAGCAATACCGGTCATGAAACTTGAACGATCATAAGAATCATGACGTAAAGTCAGCCCTTCACCTTTTGAACCAAAAATAACCTCTTGATGAGCCACCAAACCAGGTAAACGAACCGAATGGATTCTCATTCCTTCAAGATCGGCACCACGAGCACCAGCTAAAGCTTCCTTTTCATCCACTGCCCCTTGATGATGAGCCAAACGTTCCTCAGACATCAATTCTGCTGTCTTCACAGCAGTTCCAGAAGGAGCATCTTTTTTCCCGTCATGGTGCAATTCAATAATTTCCACATCTGGGAAATATTTAACAGCCTGCTTAGAAAATTGCATCAATAAAACCGCACCCAAGGCAAAATTTGGTGCAATAAGACCACCCAATTCTTTTTCTCTAGAAAATTTAATTAAATCTGCCACTTCATCATCGGTAAACCCAGTCGTTCCAACCACTGGTCTAAAGCCATTTTCTAAAGCAAAACGAGTGTTCTTATAAGCCGCTTCAGGAGCCGTTAAATCTAGCCAAATGTCAGCATCAAATCCAATCAAATCCTCTTTTCGACTAAAAACAGGAACTCCAAACGCTTCTGAGACTTCTTCTTTCTTTCCTAATAAAGCCACAAGTTCAAAATTTTGAGCATTAAGAATCATTTGTACCGCAGTAGCTCCCATTTTTCCACGAAATCCAGCAACAATCACTTTAATTTTATTCAATTTCATCCCCCATTCATTTATAAAGAAATTAGTATTTTATAGAAGTAGCTATTATTTTTATTATTCAGAATATTTGTTTTTAGATAAAAACACGTAAAAACGTGCTTTATTTTTTTGGTGAAATACCGTAAGCCACTGTATTCAAGCCCAAATGAGTTGCGATGACAGGCCCAAAAGTGACGATTTCCACATCATCAAAACCTTGAGATAAAGCATAATCATATAACTCTTGTGCCCGATCTTCAGCTCTAGTATGAATAACATAAACTTTGTAGGCCAAAGGATCTTTGGCATCTTTTAACAAAAGTTCCTTCATCCGGCTCATCGTTTTTTTCACAGTCCGAACTTTTTCAAAAACTTCAACCTTACCTTCAGTACTAAAAGTTAACACAGGCTTAATATTTAATAAAGTCCCAAGCACAGCCGCACCATTAGACAAACGCCCACCTTTTGCTAACCAATGCAAATCATCGACAAGCATATAAGCACGGTCACCGTCTCTTTGTTCTTCAAACTTTGCGATAATTTCTTCAAATTCGGCATCAGCTTCTGCCAAATCCAATACTGTTTCCACCATATAGCCCAACGGACTTGAGGTAATAAAAGTTTCAGGAAATACTACTTTCATTTGCTCGTATTCACTTTGTAAGTAAAAAATATTTTGGTAAAATCCAGAAATTGCTGCTGGCAAAAACAGACCTAAAACATGAGTATACCCTTGTTTTTCTAAGTCTTTTAAAAGTCTATCAAGTTCAGCAACTCTAGGTTGCGAAGTTTTAGGTACTTCTTGGGCCTCCGCCATAAGATCGTACCATTCTTCATGAGAAATTTTTTGCAAATCATAATCCACTCCATCAATGGAAATTGGAATATCTAAGACAAAAAGATTTTCGTAAGTTTTATATTTTTCAGCAAAATCTGCCGAAGAGTCAGTAATAACAGCTAATTTCATAAATTCTATTCTATTAATTAAAATTCCAAGTTTATTCCAGGCTGGTCTAAGGCAACCTCTGTTGTTTCATAGACCAAGCGTTTAAGAAGTTCAAACAAAGGCGCCGCAAGTTGGGCTAATTCCTCTTGTTCAAGTTCTTCTTGTTCCTTAATAATTTGTCCACGTACATAGTTCAATTGACTGACAAAACCAGAAAGTACAATATTATCTAGTACAATCAAGTAAGTCAAAACAGCGTGAATACCAGTGTCACCTTCACCAAGTTTTTCAAGTTGTTCTTTGGGAACAAGTTGAAATTGAACATTTAGATTAGTCTCAGGTGTTCCATTTTCTTTTTCCCATTCATAATTACGAGCATCATAATGAAATTGGTTAACAAATTCTTGTTCTCGTTCGATCGTTAAAGCCATTTTAAAATCCCCTATTTTTTTATTATAAATTTAGTTATATCCAGATATGAACAATAAGAACAAAGATTTCATCATCCAAATTCAGAGGATATTCCCCAATATTCAACTAAAATCTTAACACTACTTCATTCTACCACATCTTGAACATTTTCACGCAATAATTGTAGCATTTTTAACTCTTCTTCATTAGGCTCATATTTATCCAATAAATCTGGACGGCGTTCTAAGGTTTTTCTCAAAGATTCTTTTAACCGCCATTTACGAATATTTTCATGATGACCACTCATTAATACTTCAGGAACCTTCATCCCTCTAAAATCTTCTGGGCGAGTATATTGCGGATATTCTAAAAGTCCACTAGAAAAAGAATCATCTTCATGGCTAGCCACTTTTCCTAAAACACCTGGAATTAAACGCACAACCGCATCAACCATCACCGTTGCAGCAACTTCTCCACCAGTTAAAACAAAATCTCCCAATGAAATTTCATCGGTCACCAATGTTTTAATGCGTTCATCGTAGCCTTCATAATGTCCGCAAATAAAAATTAATTGCTCTTCTTGAGATAATTCTTCGGCCATTTTTTGGTCAAACTTCTTCCCAGCTGGGTCTAAAAGAATAACACGCGCAGGTTTTTCAGGCTTCTGAGGTATTTTATCCATTGTGTCAAAGATTGGCTGTGGCATTAATAACATCCCTTGACCACCACCATAAGGCATATCATCAACATGACGTTGTTTATTCGTTGCATTTTCTCGAAAATCATGTGTATGTAGCTCCAAAATACCTTTATCTTGAGCTTTACCTACGATTGACTGATTAAGTGGGCCAAACATTTCCGGAAAGATACTTAAAATATCAATTCTCATATTTCTAGTCATCCAATCCTTCCATAATAGATACGTCCACTCGGTGTTGGTTCACATCTACGTTTAAAATAACTGGCGGAATATAAGGCAATAATAAATCACGTTTTCCTTTACGTTTAACAACCCAAACATCATTAGCCCCTGGTTGAAGTATTTCAGAAATTTGACCAATTAGGACATCATTTTCATAAACATCACTGCCAATAATTTCATGATAGTAAAATTCGCCATCATCTAAATCCTCTTGGTTTTCTTCTGCAATTTTGACAATATATCCCTTATACTTTTCAACGTCATTAATATGATAAAATCCTTCAAATTTAACGACATAAAAATTCTTTTGTGGGCGACCAGACTTCACCTTTAAATCTTGAATATAATTATCCTTATCATCGAAAAGTGCCAAAACTGAACCTTTTGAGAAGCGTTCTTGAGCAAAATCTGTCGATGGCATCACGCGAACCTCTCCTTGAAGTCCTTGTGTGTTAACAATTGTTCCTACCTTGTAAAATTTTTCCATTCTACAATTATACCATACCTAATAACCCCTGATTTAAATGAAACTATTTTTAAGTATATTTTATAATTAGAATTTCTTTTTATAAAAAAATAAAGCAAGAAAACTCTCTCTTGCTTTTTAATAACATAAAATATTTATCATATAAATCAGACTATTTACTATTAAGTTCGATGTCTTTAATGATAGTTGCATCAATTCCTTTAACAACAGTTGAAATAAACCCCTCATCTTCTAGAGCAATCAAACCAGCAACTGTTGTTCCTCCTGGAGAAGAAACTCTATCAATCAAGGTCCATGGATTTTCAGCACTCTCAAGAATCATCGCTGCACTCCCTAAGACAGCTTGAGCAACAATTTGAGTTGCTAGATCTTTTGGAAGTCCATTTTTTACACCTGCACGAGCGATACTATCAATGAAAAGATAAGCATAGGCAGGAGAGCTTCCAGCTAGAGCAGTAAAGTTTGAAAAATCCTTTTCTGGTAAAATCCAAGCCATACCGAGGGATTGAAACATATTTTGAACATAACTTACTTGCTCTTTACTTGCAAATTCATTTCCACAAACCGCAGCAGCCCCTTTACCAATCATGGCATTAACGTTTGGCATAACTCGAACGATGGAAACTTCTTCTTTACTCCTTAAAAATGTTGATAATTTTTCTATTGGCGTTCCAGCAGCAATTGAAATAAGCAAGGGTCTTTTCTCAATAATTAACTCTCTAGTTTCATTTAATATTTTTTCAATAATATTTGGCTTAACTGAAAGAACAACTACATCCACTGATCGAATTAATTCATCATTTGAGCGACAAACATTTGCTCCAATTTCCTTTGAAAATTCTGTTACCTTATCAGTCATCACATCAAAGAGATAGATATTTTTAGCTTTAATAAATTTTTTTTCAATAATTCCCTTTATAATTGCTGACGCCATATTTCCTGTTCCAATAAATCCAATTTTCATGTTTTTCTTCTTTCTGTTTTAGAACATTTAAAGTTCCGTTATAACTTTTTTTAATCTTTCAATATGTAATTTTATACTTGATCAACTTTTCGTAATGATTCTTTTATTCCTTCAAATTTAGGTGGACGATTAATTAAGATAATTGATAAGCATACTAAGGCTAATCCTACCATTAAGGAAACGGTAACACTTTCTCCTAAAAGGACCGCCAAAATACTACCAGAAATTGGCATAATAAATTTATAAACCGTAATCTCTCCTAAATTTCCGTATTGAGCAGCCCAATACCATAAGCTAAATGGAATTGCTGATGCCGCAGCTAAAATTATCAATAACGCTCCACCAGTTACAGTCCAATTTATTGCAGATAAACGACCACCCATAACAAAACCAATTATATATAAGCCTAACGAACCAATGATTAAGTTCCAACCAGTCATTACAAAAGAATTTAAAGTTGAACCGATTCTTTTAGCTAGCATTGTAGCCAAAGCTGCTATTAAACCATATATCAACATAAAGCCCTCTCCTGTAAGTGAAAATGAAAACATATCACTCAAACGTACCCCACCAGTTAACTGAGAAATAATTAACCCCATGAAACCAACAACCAATCCAATCACCTTAATCGGAGTTAATTTATCATTTTTGTAGGCAAAATGAGCTAAAATTGCTGCAAAAAATATGGTGGATTGAGCTAAAATTGTTGAATTTATTGTCGAAGTAATATTGACATTTGCAATGTTAAAAAAGAAATAAGCTGCTGTAGTAGATAGAAGTCCCATAATAATGACTTCTCTCCATTGTCTCTTTTTAATATTGAATATGTTTTGTTTGATAAATTTTGCAAAAATTAGTGTCATGATCCCAGCAATAAAGAAACGAAGACTTATTGTCGCCAAAACCTGCCCCAGATAATGATTCCCAAAAATTTCCGGAGAAATTTTCATCTCATTATTCATCACTTTGATAAGTTTAAAAGGGGTCCCCCAAATAATGTTAGCAATAACCGCAGCAACAGCAATAGTTGTTGCTTTAGGTACATTTTTCTTAAGTGCATCTGTCATATAGTTCCTCCAAATACTAAATTAATATTGCTCATTTTTTCACAATATTTTCATCTGCACTCATAATTATAATGAATCGCTTGCAAAAATTAAATATGTCAGATATACTTTTCTTAGTAGGTTATTTTAAGATTGGAAAAAAATGTATAAAGTATCTAGAGAACAATTTACCCATTTTTGGGACTTTTTAAAGACACTTGATTGCTATATAAAAAGTGAATCAGGAATGATTGAAGAACTAGAAGAATTTGCGAATAATCCAAATCGGGAAATTGCAGCTTTAGTTTGTCAAAATACTTCAGGTTTATTAACCTATTCTGCTCCTTACATTAGAATTATTTATGTTCTATCAGGCAAAATATCCCTTTACCTAGATAACAAGAAATCAATTTATAAAGAAGGAAGTCTTATTCTGGCTAATAAATGGACAAAAATTGATTATCAAGAGTTATCAGATGAGACAGTCATCATTGGTTTTTATTTTAAACCCGAATATTTTGATGATTCTCTCCTCAGCCAAATCATTGAAGAACCGATGCTTTATCGCTTCTTTGTTGAAAGTATTGAAAAAGATAGTGAGCAAATAAGTCACTTCTGTATCTATCAATTCACAATCCTTGAGGATACACACTTTTACGCCTTGCTCCTTTTAAAACAAGTTGTAAAAATGTGTTACTTTAATAATAAAGTTACAAAAGCTGCCTTTATTTTATTGATTGTTGAATTAAGTCATCACTCTGAAGAGTATTTAATCCTTAAAGATTCCAATATTTCCTCTAGTGTACTTATAAAAGAAATTCTTTCCTACATTGAAAATAATATTCGTACAGCAAGTTTAGAGGAATTATCTACCAAATTTTATTTTCATCCCAATTATCTTTCTTCACTTATCAAGCATCAAACTGGTTTAAGCTATTCCACTTGGCTTACCACTTATCGAATTAAGCACGCTAAAAATTATCTTACTCAAACTAATTTATCTATCCAGGAAATTCTCGGAAAAATCGGATATTCAGACAAGACCTATTTTTTTAAACTTTTTAAAACACAAGTTGGAATGACTCCTGGAGAATATCGAAAACAAAATAAAATTATTTTCTGATTTTATTAAAAAAAGAGCCATTCAAATTGAATGACTCTTTTTTTTATATTTACTTTGATACTAATTAAAAATTTTCTTTTAGAAAAAAATCTTTAGTTCTTTCAATAAAATTCTCTGCCTCTGTATCTAAATGGAGAGCATGGTAACCATCTGCAATCTCTATTAATTCTAAGTTTTTCCCAGCATTGTTTGCAAATGAACGAACGGCCACGGGCGAACAAATCTGATCTGATTCACCACAGAATAATAAAGTTGGTATTTTCAAATTTCCAGCCTGACTTTGTGCAAAACGCCCCGCTTCCATAATCTGTGAAAAGAGCCGCAAAGAAAGAAGTTCGTGATATATTCCATCTTTGGTTACTAAATCTACTAAATCATTTCGGTGAGAAATTGCTTCAACTTTTAAGCCTGTTCGAACTCGAATTTTTGGACTTATTTTTCCTAAAAAACCTGCCAGTCTTTGAAGCGGGACGGCTGGTGGGTTTGTCAGCGCTAGCCAAGGAGATTCAATTACTGCTTTTTGGTAAAGTTTTTGATTTTCAATATTTCTTAGAAGAACATTGAGTGAAATATTTCCCCCCATACTATGTCCAAACAGATAAACCGGTAGTTTTGGATACTTTTTACCAATTATCTTCCTCACTTCTAAGACATCGCTAATTAGGCTCTCGTAAGCTCTAGCTCGTCCTTGAAGTTTTGGATTAGCAGCTGCCAAAACACCATGTCCTCTCTGATCGTGCATTAGGCAAACAAAACCAGCATTGACTAATTCATTAATTAAATAGAGATAATGACCTGTGTATTCACCAAATCCATGAACTAATTGTACTACCGCTTTTGCTTTTTGGTCTGGCTCAAAAATTCCAAGGCGAATTCGGTAATGGTCTTTCATTGAAATAATTTCATACTGTTTTTTCATTGGATTTCCTTACTATTTTTAGCATATTATGAACCATTATAACAAATCCTATTTCTCTTTAGTAATGTTATAAAATTTAAAGGCCAAAACTAATAAAATAATGATTTTATTTCTCAGAGTCTATTTTGGTCAACTACTTCACTTAATACTCTAGTAAAGTCTAAAGAGTCATTAAAAGGATGAACAAAATCAAATGTTTCTCCGCCATTTTCAACAAATACTTCTTTATTTTCAATTTCTAATTCAAATAAAGTTTCTAAACAATCTGCAACGAATGCTGGTGAACAGATCAATACTTTTTTAGCATTTTCTTTGGGAAGTTCAGCAACTCTATCAATAGTCGCAGGTTCTAACCATTTTTCAGGACCAAATTTTGATTGATAAGTATGCTCGTATTCTTCTTCCCTCAAACCAAGTTTACTTACTACCAAACGTGTTGTTTCTTTACATTGCTCTTCATAAGCATCTTTTTTCTTGGTCACGTAGGACAAGGGAATTCCATGATAGCTAAGGACCAATTTATCATAGTCATTTGCTTGCCACTTTTCTCTAATAGACTCTGCAAGTAAATCGCTATAAGATTCTACTTTGTGGAAATCTCTAATTACTTTTATCTTATCATCAATTTTTTTAACTTGTTGAATTACAGGTTCAACTGTTGTTAAAGAATATTGAGGGTAAAGTGGAAGAACAGTAATTTCTTCAACACCAGATTCTTTCATCTCAGCGATTACTTTATCAATGCGTGGCTCTCCGTAAGTCATGGCAAAACGAACATCAAAATCTTCGCGCATATCCTGTAGTTGCTTTGCTTGTGCTACTGTGTAAATCATCAAAGGGGAACCTTCATCTGTCCAGATTTTTTTATACATCTCTGCTGATTTTTGCGGTCTAACTTTTAAAATAATTCCATTTAAAATCGGCAACCAAAGCCATCTTGGTTTTTGTATAACAAGAGGGTCACCCAAAAATTCTTTTAAATAATCCCTCACATCATCTGCTTCACATGAGCGCGGAGTTCCCAAAGCTACTAATAAGATTCCTTTTTTCTTATCCATTATTCCACCTATATAAAAAATCAGTTTATTTATATTTATAACCGATTGTATCTACAATTGTTAATCAATATTTTTCATTCTAGCATAATTTTTCATACAATTAAAGTGAATCTTAAAGAAGTCTTTGATTATTATTAGGAATATTCGTCTAATCTAAAAAACCTCACTCTTCCAACTCTTTTAATATTTAATTTACTTTAAAATAAGTAAAATCCGAATCAGTAGCAAAAATAAAAGACCCACTAAGTGAGCCTTTAATTCTTATTGATCAACAAGAAGTCGAACTTTTTTTCCTTCTACAGGAACAAAGTAAACCACTGTGCGAATTGCTTGAATAATCCGACCTTGACGTCCGATAATTCGACCGATATCACCCTCCGCAACTTTAAGGTGATATTCCATAAATTCCTCACCCTCAATGAGTTCCAAAGAGACTTCATCTGGTTGAGTAACCAATGGTTTAACAATTGTTAGAACTAATTCTTTCACATCTTTTTGCATTTCTTACCTCTACTCTAACTTGAAAAATCTTCAAGTTCAATATATGTGATTTCTTTATTCACGAAAAGCTGCTAAAAAGCAGCTTATCTCAAAAATTATTTAGAAAGTTTTGATTCGTGGAATTTTTTCATAACACCAGCTTTTGAAAGAAGGTTACGAACTGTATCTGAAGGTTGTGCTCCTTTGCTCAACCATTCCAATACGCGTTCTTCTTTAAGAGTTACTTGTTCTTCAGTTACAAGTGGGTTATAAGTCCCAACTGTTTCGATGAATTTACCATCACGTGGAGCACGTGAATCAGCAACATTGATACGGTAGAAAGGTTTTTTCTTAGAACCCATACGAGTCAAACGAATTTTTACAGACATTTTATATTTCCTATTTCTATTTTTATTATATTTAATATTATAGCAGACTAATTTCGGCCTGTCAAGAAAAAATCTTGACAGTTCTTTTTTAGTTTCTGAGACTATTTAATAAACGGCGAGCTACTTCTTGATTCATCACTTTTTCCTGCCGAAGTTGCTGACTTATGACTGCTATCTCATCTGCTTTTGCACCCACGGATAATGCCAAAGAGCGAGCCTGTAAACTCATATGTCCTTGTTGAATTCCTTCTGAAACAAGTGCGCGCAAAGCTGCTAAATTTTGTGCTAAACCAACTGCGGCGATAACTTTGGCCAGTTCTCTAGCATCTGTGATTCCTAAAATTTCCATTGCCGCTTGTGCTTTAGGTAAGACTTTCACCCCACCACCAACGGTCGCCACAGGTAAAGGAATTTCTAACTCTCCAAATAACTTTTCGGCATGAACTTCCCATTTAGCTAAACCTTGATATGTTCCTTCTTTTGCTGCATAAGCATGAATTGCTGCTGAAATAGCTCGCGTATCATTTCCTGTTGCAAGAATTACAGCATTAATCCCATTCATAATCCCTTTATTGTGTGTGCTAGCACGGTAGGGATCAATTTTTGAGTATTGTGAAGCAACTGCAATTTTTTGAGCAATTTCTAAACCATTTGATTTTTTTGAAAGAGCATCAACTGGAATTTCACAGCTCACCTTTACTAAAGATTCAGTTGCATAGTTTGAAAGGATGCTAAACAGAATTTTTTCCTCAGAAAACCAGCCACGAAAAAGTTCTGCTACACCTTCTAATATAGAATTAATAATATTGGCACCCATTGCATCTTTGACATCCACTTTGAAATCAACTGAAATAAATTTCTCACTTGAAAAAAGTCTGCTCGAAATTTCTCTCAAACCGCCCCCACGCTTAATAATTGAAGGATACGAAAGCTTAGCTTGTTCAAATATTTCATTTTTGCATTCAGATATTTTCTTAATAATTTCTTCTGGTTTCTTTACGTCATAAAATACAATTTGCCCACGCATTAACCGTTCATCTATTTTAGCCGTAAAACTTTCCGCTATTTTTGCTCCATTACTCGCAGCAGCTATAACTGATGGTTCTTCTGTAACCATTGGAACGATGTATTCTTTTCCATTAATGACAAAATTTTGAGCAAGTCCCATTGGCAATTCAAATTCGGAAATTTGATTTTCAATTAGATTGTTTAAAATATTTGTATCTAAAGCCATTTCACTCAAAACTTCCTGAGTATCTTCTGACAGATTCAATGAATCTAATCGCTCTTTGGGCGACATTTGATAAAATTTTTTTCTCATATTTTCCAAAAATGCCCAGATAAGCTGGGCAATTCCTCCATTAATTTCTTAAAAATTACTTGTTTAAACCACAATAATTTTTAAAGGTTAGGATTTTTTAAAAGAACAGCCAAACCTAGGCCTCCACCGATACAAAGACTAGCAATTCCATAGCGTTTTTGCTCACGTTTTAAGGCATAAGACAAAGTCGTGAGAATTTTAGAACCACTTGAACCGATAGCATGACCTAATGCAATTGCACCACCATAAATGTTAACTTGTGATTCATTTAAACCAAGTTCACGATTGACAGCAAGACTTGATGCTGCAAATGCTTCATTAATTTCAAACAGGTCAATATCTGAAAGTTCAAGCTCTGAACGATTAATTAATTTTTTGATAGCTTCAATTGGTGAAACTCCCATAATAGCAGGGTCAATTCCAACTTCTGTACTATCAACTAGTTCTGCTAGGTACGAAATCCCATGTTTTTCAGCATAGTCTCTCGTTGCAAGAATGACAGCTGAAGCTCCATCATTAACAGGAGAAGAATTACCTGCTGTCACAGTTCCATTTTCTTTGAAAGCTGTCCTTAAAGTGGCTAATTTTTCTAAACTAGAAGAAGGACGTGGTGTTTCGTCGACTCCGACTTCTCCAATCGCAACAATCTCTTCTTTAAAAATTCCGGCTTGACTTGCAGCGACCGCTTTTTCTTGAGAGTTTTGCGCAAAAGCGTCTTGGTCTGCTCGACTTATATCAAATTGTTCAGCAATAGTTTCACCAATAATCCCCATAGAAATTCCTGAGAAGGCATCAACTAAGCCATCATTTAACATACTTAATGTTTCTTCTTGAGTTTTTCGATTCTTTATAATTGGGGCATTAGACATAGATTCTGTCCCACCAGCGATTACAACTTCTGCTTCACCAAGCTGTAAAAGTTGTTTAGCTAAAATCACTGCTTTCATTCCTGAACCACAAACTTCGTTGATTGTTGAAGCGGGCACTGTATTAGATAGACCACTATGAATCGCAATTTGACGTGCTATATTTTGACCATTACCAGCTTGAAGAACATTCCCAAAAATAACTTGTTCAACATCTGATTTTATATTTTCATGTTTTGACAATAAGTTTGAAACAACATGTGTTCCAAGTTCTGCTGCTGAATATTCAGCAAGAGCACCGTCGTATCTTCCAACTGGTGTTCTTAAGGCGTCAATGATTACAATTTCTTTCACGAATGAACCTCCGAAAGCCATTATAGCATATTTTAAACTACTTTTGTCAAAGTCTCTTTACATTAAATTAATAAACAATATCTAATCAATGACTCTATTCAAGCATTTTTTGTACCATTTAAAATACAAACCAATTTACTTAATTCCAATTTTTATTAATTAAACAAAAAATTAATTGTGTGTATTTTATAGAAAGAAAATATCTTAGCAAAGAATTTAACGTATTTTTATGATAAAATTAAAGCATTCCAAAGACATTGAAAGGAGTTCCTTTCTTTTATAATAATAAGTGAGGAAATTTTTAAAATATGAAAGTCGGTATAGATAAACTTGGATTTTTTGTCCCAAATACTTTTGTTGATATGAGGGATTTAGCAAATGCTCGTAATGTTGACCCTGCAAAATTCCAAATTGGTATTGGTCAAGATGAAATGGCAGTCAATCCTGCTACTCAAGATATTATTACTTTTGCTGCTAACGCGGCAGCAAGTATTTTGACTGAGGAAGATAAAAAAGCCATTGACATGGTCATCGTTGGTACTGAATCAAGTCTTGATGAATCAAAGGCCTCAGCCGTTGTTGTTCACGATTTGCTTGGTATTCAACCTTTTGCTCGAAGCATTGAAATGAAAGAGGCTTGTTATGCAACTACTGCTGGCCTTGCTCTTGCTTGTGACCACGTTCTTTTGAATCCTGATACTAAAGTTTTAGTTATTGCTTCTGATATTGCCAAATATGGGCTAAATACTGGTGGAGAACCTACTCAGGGCGCTGGAAGTGTTGCAATGCTTATTACGGCCGATCCTAAAATTTTGGCCTTAAATAATGATAACGTTGCTTTAACTCAAGACATCTATGATTTTTGGCGTCCTTTTGGTCAGGCTTATCCTTCTGTTGATGGTAAGTTTTCAAACGAAACATATATCGATGCTTTTGCTAAAATCTGGAAAGAGTATAGCCATAGAACAAATTTAAAGTTTGAAGACTTTGCAGCTATCGCCTTTCATACCCCTTATACTAAAATGGGTAAAAAAGCTTTATTGCCAATGCTTGAATCTGAAAAACCAGCCAATGCTGAAGAATTAATGGAACAATTTGAACGTGGTATCGTTTATAATCGTCGTGTGGGTAATCTATATACCGGTTCTCTCTATTTGAGTTTGATTTCACTTTTGGAAAACTCTGATAAATTGAGTGCTGGTCAGCGTATTGGACTTTTTAGTTATGGTTCTGGTACTGTTGCTGAGTTTTTCTCTGGTGAGCTTGTTGAAGGTTATGAAAATCATTTACTTAAAATTGAACATCAATCAATGTTGGATGCAAGAACCCGTCTATCAATTCCTGAATACGAAAACATGTTCAATCAATATTTAGATTTGAATCATAATATTTCTTTCAATGATGAGACAGATTACTCCGTTTCAGAAGTTGTTGATAATCACCGTAAGTATAAAAAAAGATAAAAAAATACTGACAGAATTTCTGTCAGTAAATAAAAAGTCCTGTCAGGACTTTTTTTATTTTATTTGCTCAACAATGATACAGCTGCTTCATCAGCGATAACAGTAACATTAGCGTGGTTTTGAAGAATTGATGCTGGAAGCTCTGTTGTCACTTCTCCTTCAACCATTCCTTTGATTGCTTCAGCTTTTTCTTTACCATAAGCCATCAAAACAATATTTTTTGATTTCATAATTGAAGCAAGTCCCATTGAAATTGCTTTACGTGGTACATCTGCTTCTGATTCAAAGAAACGTGCGTTGGCTTTGATTGTGCTTTCTTGAAGGTCAACAACATGAGTTGTAATTTCAGCAGGTGTTCCTGGTTCATTAAAACCAATGTGTCCATTTTGACCAATTCCAAGAATTTGCCAGTCAATTGGATTTTCTTCAATAATTTGGTCATAATGTTTTGCTTCAGCTTCAAGATCAGCTGCTTTACCATTTGGTAAGAAGTTTTCTTTAAATGGTTTTTCTCCAAACAAATGTTTAGTCATAAAATAGCGGTAAGATTGATCATTTGAACCGTCAAGTCCAACATATTCATCCAAGTTTACTGAAACCATATCTGTAAAATCAAGGTCTGAGTTAACAATTTGGTTATAAAATTCTACTGGTGTTGAGCCTGTTGCAAGTCCCAATGTTTTAGCGCCATTGGCCATTGCTTCTTTAAGAAGGTCAAGTCCGATTTTTCCACCTTCGAGTTGATTTTTTACTACGATAACTTTCATTTTATATGCTCCATTTCTAAATTGGTATATATCAATTTTTCTACACTTTCATTATATCATAAATTATCTCCATGTCAACTAAAAATTGTCTTCAAAAAATACATTAGCAAAAATAAAAAGTCCTTTTAAAAAAGGACTTTTTTGTAATCAATTAAGACATATATTTTCCAACAAAATCCCAAACATGGCTCCAATATATGTCTGGATTAACTTTTTCTGATTCTCCATGACCCGCTCCATGAACAATCAGCTTTTCTTTCTCAACTTTTGCTGCATCATAGAGAGGGTTTAACATCTTAAATGGAACGAAAGTATCTTTATCACCATGAATGAACAAAATTGGTGTTTTGCTTTTGGCTACTTGTTTAATTGCCGAAGATTTAAAGATATCATAGCCAGCTCTCATTTTAACAAAGGTATTTGCCGCATAAAGAACTGGAAATTTTGGTAATCCATATAATTGTTTTAATTGATAGGCAAAAACATCACCTGTTGATGTGAACCCACAATCTTCCACAATTGCTTTGACATTCGAGGGAAGCTTTTCGCCTGAAGTGTTCATCACCGTTGCTCCTCCCATAGAAACGCCTAATAGGACAATTTCTACCTGTGGATCTTTTTGAATAATTTTGGCAATCCAAAGCAACATATCTTTACGGTCATCCCAGCCCATGCCGATATAATCACCCTGACTTTTACCATGCCCTCTTAAATCTGGCGTAACAACATTATAACCCTTATTGTAAAAATGACGTGTCCAACTTGCCATATCGGTCGATTGTCCACCATACCCATGAACAATAATAGCCCATTTATTTGTTTTAGTTGGTTGCTTATAATCTGCAGCATAGAGTTTCAACTTCAACTTATCAGAGGAGGTAACATACCAAGCGTCGGATTTTACATCCTCTAAAAATGCTTTATTTTCCTTTTTTCTTTCTTCTTCTTTTTTAGAAAGAGGCTTCTGTTTGCTCCCGGCAGTTAGAAAAGATTTATTGGTATGCGCGTTAACAGCTAAGTCATAAAAATAGTTTCCTATTGCGAAATAGCCACCAACCAAAACAACGGATAAAACTACTAAAATCCAAGCAATCATTTTTTTCCTTTTTTTCATAAAATTCCTTTTAATTTTTATTTTACCATTGTAATATTAAAATTTCTTTTTTGCAACTTCTTATATTATTTAGTAATAATCTTACAAAAACGGTGTTTTTGTCATACAATAATTCTCGTTCTTCCAAAAGCTAGTCTATCCAAAAAATGATATAATAAAACAATATGCATTGCTTTTTTATCAACCAATTGATTTAGTGATTTGAGAGAAAAATTACCTTGAAATCAACTAAACTAATTTGAAATAAATGTATTTTAGAATCCTTTTACGGAATGGAGTAAAATAAAAACAACTTATGAATATAAATGATTTTGATTTTGATTTGCCAGAAGAATTGATTGCCCAAACACCTTTGGAAAAACGTTCTGAATCACGTTTGTTGATTCTTGATCCTAAAACTGAAGAGCTTGAAGATAGACATTTCTATAATATTATTGATGAACTTGAAGCTGGCGATGCTCTTGTCCTAAATAACACAAGAGTACTCCCAGCCCGTCTCCACGGTGAACGCGCTGAAACAGGAGGACATATTGAACTCCTCTTGCTTAAAGATATGGGGCAAAATCGTTGGGAAACATTGGCAAAACCAGCTCGCAAAATGAAAGTTGGTGAGGAAGTCGTTTTTGGTGATGGTCGTTTGAAAGCTGTCGTTGTAGAAGTTCTTGAACATGGTGGACGAATTGTCGAATTCAAATACAATGGAATTTTCCTTGAAATCTTGGAAAGCTTAGGCGAAATGCCACTTCCTCCTTATATCCACGAACAACTCGAAGATCAAGAACGTTATCAAACAGTTTTTGCAAAAGAGAATGGTTCTGCTGCTGCTCCAACTGCTGGCCTACATTATACACCTGAATTGTTAGAAAAAATTGCTGACAAAGGAGTCAAAATTGTTGAATTAACACTTCATGTTGGTTTGGGAACATTTCGTCCTGTCAGTGTGGATAATGTTGATGAGCATCAAATGCACAGCGAATTTTATCGTCTAACTGAAGAGGCGGCTGCTCAATTGAGAGCTGTTAAGGCTAGTGGACACAAAATTGTTGCTTCTGGAACAACATCAATCCGTACTTTGGAAACCATCGGTAGTAAATTTGATGGGGATATCCAAGCCGATTCTGGCTGGACTGACATTTTCATTAAACCTGGCTATGAATGGAAAGTTGTTGATGCTTTTAACACCAATTTCCATTTACCAAAATCAACTTTGGTCATGTTAGTCGCTGCTTTTGCTGGCCGTGATTTTGTTCTTGACGCTTACCAACATGCGATTGATGAAAAATATCGTTTCTTCAGTTTTGGGGATGCAATGTTCGTTCGCCCCAAAAAATAATTAAATTCTAATTAATTTTTATAAATAAAAAAGCCTTATAAGGCTTTTTTTATTTATAGTTTATACTTTCTTTACTCTATTTTGAAGACAACAACCATTCTTGACAAATAATGCATAAATCTTTTTTCTGATAATCATTAAGACTTTCAAAAATAATTCTAGTTCCATTATTTTTGGGGTCATTGTTTATTCCTAGCAAATACTCAGGTGTTACTCCGAAATAATGTGCCAATTCAATCAATCGAATTCCCGAAGGTTCCACACCGTTTTTATAATTATGAAGCGCATTTCTAGGATATCCTAGATCTCTTTCAACTTGATTAAAAGATTTTTTTGATATTCTTATTAATTCTTCTAACCGTGGGTAGAATAGCTGATTCTCGGCCATAAAAAACCTCCTGCAATTTGTTTTACTTTTACTTAACTTTAATAAATGTAAATCATGATTCAAAAATCTAAGTAGAACCTAAACGTCTGTCTCATCAGAATTATCTTCTTTACTTATTTGCTCTCTCATTTCTTCAAGTTGAGCTTTTAATTTTTCTTTTTCTAAATCTTGCTCCTCTTCTTCTTTTTTACGTCTCTTCCATAAAATAAAGAACAAGAAGAAAAGAGCTAAAAGAATTAATAATAAACCTAACCAGATAAGCCAATTTTCATACCAAGGAGTCTTCTTAACAGTTACATCTTTTGAATTTAATTTACTTGCTGTTTTACCTAATATTGTAAAGTCTTTTGTAAATTTCCATTGATAATCAAATTTTTGTTCTTTTCCTTTTGAATCAACATATGTGAACTTTCCGTCATTATTTTTTTGCCCATATACTGTCATCGATAGACGATACTTACCCGCTTCAAGCTTATTTCCATCACCAATAGAAACAGGATAATCAAAATTACTATTTGGTGCCATTTGCAGCATTTCTTTGTTTGCCTTATAAGATAATTTAGAATTACTTAAACCTTTGACCTCTGCTTGAACATACATTTGATTTAGATATCCAGCCATTGGATTTTGTAAATTGGCATTAATTACATTTCTATAATTAACCTGACTAGGCTCTACACTATTTAATTTCAAGTCAGGCGCAACAGTATTTTTATTTTGTTGCATCAGTAAAGCAACAACGTAAGCATATTTATTTTGAATACTTAATCCCTTAGAATTAGAATTTGTTTTCTCTGAGTCCTTCTCTTTAAAAGTAATTCCACCAGCAATTACACCATTAAAATTTTCCTTTGGCATAGTAACACTCACTTTTACTTGCTGTGAAGAGTTTGGTTGTAGTGATACTTCTTTTGGAATTGAGGCATAGTCTACTAGATTATACTTTAGTGTTGAATCTGCTTTAATTTTATTTGGTGAGTATTCAACCACACCGTTAATATTTGTTGTCGCACTAGCTATTTCTTCTTCAACCACTACTGTTTTGTCAGTAGTATTTTTTAGACTAATCGTCAAAGTTTGCGATTGCCCTGGACTCATTTGTAAATTAAAGTATCCGCTCTCGCCAATTTGGTTTTCTGGAAGAACCGGGTTCACAGAAAAATTAAATTCATTTGCATGAACTTCTTTACTGACAGTCCCTAAAGTAAAGATAGTGGCAATGAACAGTAAAACTTTTTGATAAATTTTCATTATGTTCTCTTTCTAGAACTACATTTCTGTAGTATTTTGATTAAAATCTTATAATAAAATTAAAATAAGTCCGTTATACAAAGTAGGACTAATCCCACTTTGTATAAAATTGCTATACGCAACTAATTAGAAGGTACATTATTTAAAGACCAAGTTAATTCTCCCTCATAGGTTCCCTTCTCTTGATGATCAACCGGAATATTCAATTGGATTCCTTCACCAGAGGTTGAATTCCAGTTTTGATTTAACTTAAAAGTACCAGTAGTTGGTGAAGTATTGGCATAAATCTGTAAGGCATCACTTGTAATTACTTTACTTCCTGTACTATCTTTGAAGAAAAGATATGAAGCCAAATTATTATTATTTGTCAAACCTTTTAAATCTTGAGTTTGTGCGACACTCACATACCATGGCTTCAAGGCAGAACCTGTCCGTGTGTCCGTAACAACCACATCACTGGCAGGACTTGTAGCCCATGAAATTAATGGTTTAGGACTTACGTCTAATGTACCAAAGTCGTAAGAATTTGGTGTAGAAAGACTTATAGAGCCAAAAGTTAAATTAAGTGTAATATCTTTTGATAATCCATTATAAGTATAAGTAACAGGACGAATATTACCATCTCTATCAATGATTGGATTATTGGCTTGTATAGTTTGCAAGGTTGTAACCAAATTTGACGGACTGCTAATCACTGGTTCTTCTATCGTTCCATCCGCTTTAAAAGCTAAAGCATAGGTCCAATTACCATCCAGATCTTTTTGATCTTTTAAATCGTGTGCATCATCACTTGTCATACTTGCATCATAAACATTAAGAGCTGTCTGACTATCTGATGAAATAACTGCTGCCTGTGGTACAACAACAATGTTACTATTAGTAGAACTTTTTCCCAAAGTCCAGCTCACAGGTATTTCTGCATATGATTTATCTTTTACATTAGTATCACTAGTAGTAGGATCTTGAATCGTATTACCTGCATTATTTATTGAACTTAATGGATCACCACTCATCGTAATATCTGTCATTACACCCACTCCTTTTAAACCAACAATTTTTTGGAGTTGTGCTTGAGTCAATGATGATGCATTTATTGCCGAACCTTTATTCGGTAGGATATAGTTTCCAGCACTTAGACTAGTGGTGTTATCAGTAGCCACATTTTGTACAATATAACTTCCATATATTGCTTGATCGTTTGTGCCATCTTGTTGATTTCCTACAAAATAGTCTCTCGTACCAAAGTTACGTGTAGCACCAGTAGTTCCAGCATTGACATCAAAATTAGGATTAGTTGATGGATAATTATTTAAAACCTTTCCATCAAATGCCGTGGCTGTTCTAGATTTTATGTAATATGGTGCTTTAGCGGTGAAGCTAAAGGGAGCTGTTGTGCTATCACTATATCCCATCACATACATTACTTTGATCGAACTTGCATCAGTATCAGATGCTACCGAGGCCCATGCTTGCATCGTTTGACCAGCAACGGGATTCCCTGTTGTAACATTAGATTTTAAATGATGTTGCCAATTTCCTGAATCTGCATCACCAGTTGTATTATATACACGTACCTGCCCTGGAACAACATAACCAATCCAAGTTGGATTACTTGGGGTGGAGAGGGAAGACATTGTATAATCCCCTAAAAATGCATAATTTTTGGCTGAATCTACACCAGAAAAATTATTAGGACTAATATTTACTGCACCAGATTTTGTAGAAGTATCTCCACCATTAAACGTCAAAATTGGGAATGCCGCTTGTGTTCCCCAATAGGCTCCATTATAGGTATTACTAATACTTGTTGGTGGATTACCGATCGGCTTCCAAAATAGATTACCCTTATTGGTTGAAAGATCTAAATCGGATAAATTAATCAATCCAGATGTTTGGACATAGGGTGTAGAAAGTGTTGCATTTGGATAGGCAACTAATTGGCTTGCTGATACAACGGATGATGTTGAAGTAATTCCAAGAGTAGAATCAGTATCCATTTGAATCGAACCATGTTTGGAGTAAGTTGCAGCGTGGTTTGCTGCTGTAGCTCCACCTCCATTTTTAAAAGAACCTGCTACATTCACTACTGCTTTTTCAGTAATTTCTGCACTGTTAAAATTGATAAGTGAACCATTGATGGTAATTGGGTTATGTGAAGTACTATTTCCTAATGTAATAGCCGATTTATTGTTATTAGCTGCGGCAATCGCATCAGTTAGATTATCACTACTTCCTCCGGATGTTATCGTACCAGAAATGGTAGTACCATCCCCAATTTTTATATTCGTATTGTATCTTTGACCTGAAGCTGGCATGGCTACATAATTAGTTGCATAAACCGAACCTACAGTGTTGCCATCTGCGTTAATGGTCATGTTGATTGTACCAACATTTGTATATGTACTATTTGAACCAGTTGACTGCCCGTCACCGTAAATAACAGCACCATTTAAGACATTTCCGGATGCAGCATTTGCTGATATATTGACACTAATACTGTTATTTACTCCAGAACCAACGTGAGTCACAGTATTGTTATAACCTGCTCCTCCTGATAAATATGTACCAGAAGGAAGTTGGAAGCTTGAGCCAGTTGAACCTGTCAAATCAACATTTAAAGCTGTATTTCCTAAAATCGAGGATGCCCCATTAAAGAACGGACCTCCGCAAAGTTGTTTTGTTCCTGTTCTTGGCGAACCTGAGAAATCACCTCCATAAACATTGACTGTAGAATCACCAGCAATTGTCTCTACTCCAGCTTGGCCATAGTTTCCACCGGTAATAGCGTTGATATATCCGTTGTAAACATTTACTGTTGCACTTCCAGTATTATACAAATCTCCCCAAGAACCGCCTGACAAGAACCAATTAACTTGCCCTTGATTGACCTGTGCTGTAGTATTTCCCCATTTTGTAGTTGCGGTATAACCACCACCTTCAAGAGTATCAACAATAGCCCCATTCAAAATATTGTATGAATTTCCGACCTGACTACCATTAGATTGACCTCCATAGGTCCAACGGGCAATATCATTATTGTGAATAAGATAGGAATTACCGTTTTGTAAAAAGGCTTGACGATAGGTCCATACCGTTCCTCCGCCTCCCCATAAATCCCAGCCGGAATTAATGGCAGAACTTGTATCAGTTTTACCATAAGCAACTGTTCCTTGGGCTGCAAGAGTTGTTTCTGCAGTACCTCCCATGGCACTACAATATACTACTCCAGCACCTCCAACAGAATTATCAGCATTTGCCGTTCCAGCTTCTAAAACTGATTGTCCTTGAAGATACCCATTTGAACTTGCACCATATGAATAACCTGTCCAATCGTTTGCTCCACCACCCGATGTTGTTGACATAACACCTGATTGTAACCAAGTATAAACATCGCCATAAATTGCATTACTAGTAATTTTTTGGGCATTTGAAACTACAGTAGTAGATGGAATCTGTCCATAAGCTTTAGCATCTGATACACCAACTGCACTATCAAGACCAGTCTGACTGCCAAGTCCCCATTGTGATGGAGAAATTTTTAGAGAATCATGACCATTACCACCAACTATTCCATAAACTGCCCCAGCTGTTCCAGTTGTAAAAGCAGATTTAATATAGTTAGTAATATTAGCATATAATATCCCTTGAGCCGCGGTAGTGGAGTTGGTTGCCTGAGCATATGAAGCGCCTGTTCCAGCATTACCACCTGTAAATAAAGCTTGACCCGTTGTGAAGGATGATGTATTGTAACTATTTGAGATAACATTTCCGGCACCAGATGTCCCTATATTCCCTTGGAATGAACCTCCGTTAAAAGTTGATGCTGGACCACCAGCACCATTTATATTACTAGTTGCGCCAGTCCATCCTCCTGCCCCACTTAAAGTATTATAGATTGAACCACTTATATTTCCATAAACTGTTCCACCTTGATAAAGTTGGTATCTTGCACTTCCATTTGTTGAGTTAACATAAGTTGTAACATTCCCATTCACATTAACAGGAGAATTAGAAGTACCAATTCCAGCACCGTAGATATTTGTTATCTGAGAAGCAATAGCTCCACTTATATCAAGGTTTGTATTCCCTGAAATTGTTGCTCCTGATGCACTTCCACCAGTTACACTATTTATAGTAGATGATGACTGGGCAATCGTAACATGAGTATTACCAGATATTGTTCCAGCCGATGCATTACCACCATAGATATTCCAGCCCGCAGTACTTCCTGTTGCTCCAATATATAGGTTTGTATTTCCAGATATATCACTATTGTCCGTTCCACCATAAATGTTAGGAGCACCAGTTATCCATGAGCCATTTGTCGTTGCAAATGCATTCCCTTGGGCATAAATATTATCCCCACTTGCAGCTACGGTTACATTGCGAAAAATAGTTGGAACTCCAAAATAGACATTTGAAGGTAAGGTTACAGTATAATTTGTTCCTGAGGGCTGAGAACTATTTGAGCTCGTAAGTAGATCGGCTGGATTTGAAATCCAGGTTAAACTTTTAGCATGCCCTTTTAGTGTGCTAAATGTCATATTAGTCGCACTTGGATTAGAAACTACTGCTTTTAGGACTGAATTACTGAGTGTTGTATTAGCTCCATAGTATAAGACAAAATCCGAAGTGCTAGCATTAGTTGCACTATACATTGCATAAAGCGCTTGTTGAACACCAGCATCTGTAGTTGGATAACTTCCTATAATTGTTCCATTTTGTACAGCAGTAACTTGATTGGTTGGTAACGTTAGATTAGAGATAGTTTGTTGCCATCCAAAGCTATTAGGCATTATCGCATCTTCAACTGAATTTTGTGGAAGTGGAGTACGACTTGGTTGTGAAACTGAATTTCCATTGAAAGTAGTGCCACTGGGACTCACGCTTTGACGATTTATAAGTGTCTGAGTTGCTGCTGACACCCCTTGAGAAGAAAGCATCTTTTCAAGAGAATTTATCTTAACATTTTCTTTATTACTTTCTGAAGAAAATCCATTAAAATTTATAGTCGGTAACAGTGATAGCAACATTATAAAAGTCACAAGTTTAAATTTATATTTTCTTTGCATGAAATCTCCCTTGCTTGTTTCTCACCACTAAAAATATTAATTAGATGGTGTATCGTCAAGTGTCCAGGTTAAATCCGCTGTATACTTGGCTGCACCTGCCACACCTGCTGGAACAGAAAGTTTGATGGCTGTGTCTTTTGTAGCTCCATCTTTTCCCCCAAAGTCAAGCAAACTATTACCAGAGCCGTGACCAGCCGTTGCTCCCAATATTGTTGCCGATTGTACTCCAGGTGTCAAAACTGTAGTAGCTGAAGAGATATCTGCTGGGTTTGCTGTACCAGCTCCTTGAATCTCAGCATCACCTAGAGTCACTGTTGCTCCTGTTAATGTACCATGACCATTCGCTACTAAATTGCTATCTGCTGTTGTGAAGTCGGTCATTTGAACTTTTAAATTCCAACCTGAGAAAGTCCCACGATTATCTGCAACTTGAACATAGTTGGTACGTGTCGTATTATCGTCTAATTTTTGTGCAGCAGCATTGTAGACTTCTGCTTTATTGCTTACAGGATGACTTCCAAAATCAAAACTTGAAGCATAGACAATAGTTAAACCACTATCTGGCATTGTCGGTCCTACTGGATTAACGCCATCTGGCTCCGTTGGTTTTACTGGAACAGTTGGGTCTTGCGGGTCAACTGGACCTGTGGTATCTGTTCCGGCGGTAAAAGTCACCTCTCCTTGCGTGCCATATGATTGTGTTGTAGCTGCACTGGCAAGTTGTGGAGTTACTGATGTTGCTAATATTCCTAAAGTTGCTAGAGTGAGATATTTTGTTACTGATTTAGACATATAATGTCCTCTTTTCTATAATAATGTGTGTTACAAATTAATTTGGCACGTTTGTCGGTAAATCAGACAATATCCAATTTAAAGTTGTAGTGTAAGCAGTCGCATCCTTGGGGGTATCTCCAGGAACAAATAATGAAACTGCTGTTGTTAAGCCCTCTTCAGTGACCATTGAATCGTTTCCCCAGCGAATTACCCAAGTTCCAGCTCCTTCGCCAGTTGAGGCAAGAGCTACTTGAGTTTCAACACCGGGAATAAGTCCCGAAATTGTTTGTGTTTTGGGAGATTTTTCATTAGTAAAAGAAGCTGTTTCTGAACTTTTTAAATTAATCGTTGCTCCTTTAAGTACTTTGTACTTCTGAGGGCCTGAGTCAATTTGAGTAAATTGTGTTTTTTCGACTACTTTTAAGTTCCAACCGGCAAATGTTCCTCGACGATCGGTTACTTGAACATAATTCGGTGTTAAAACTTCAGAATCAAAATACTTTTGGGCTTTAGCTAAATATGTTTGATCTTTATTAGAGATTTTATGATTCCCAAAGTCAAAACTTGAAGCAAAATCAATTGTCAGTGAGCCATTTCCCCCTGGATTAGGCTTTGAACCATCTGGATTTTGTGGAAATACAGGTAAAGTTGGATCAGGTTTGTTAGGATTAACAGGGGGTTGAACTCCGCTACCTGGACCAAAACCAACTATTCCTTGCGAATTATAGCTTTGGACTTCTGCTGCATTAACTCGAATTTCCAATCCTAATGTCATTAAGATGAGAGGTATACTTAACCATCTTATTTTTTTCACAGTACCCTCCTTTTCATAGTTTAGAAATTATAAACATTTAATTTCCCGGGGTATTCGTTAAGGACCAAATTAATTGTGTCGTATATGACGTCGCTTTATTTGTACCAGCAATAACTTTAAGACTGATTGGTGATGCTGTAGAAACTGCTTCATTACCCAGATGCGCTCCACCATTTTCTTGGTAATCTGCATTAGCTCCTAGACCATATACCCAAGTTCCCATCCCTTGATTTGGACCTGCTCCTAAAATTTTGCTAGCAGCTGTACTAACAACAAAATTAGTGTTATTGATATAACCGGGTTTTGCAGCAGTGGTTCCATCGGTATAACCTTTACTAAAAGATAGTTCTGCTCCGGTTAGCTTTTCTCCTGAAGTATTTTGAAATTGATCGGATTCTGCAACAGTCAAGGTCCATCCATCCCAGGTTCCGCGTGTATCAGTAACTTGAACATAATTAGGACGTGTCATATCAACTGCACTTCCATCTTTATCTTTGCTAATCCACTGTGCATGAGCAAAGTATGTGGCATCCTTTGAAGAAATTTTTTGTGTTCCAAAACTTAGACTTGAAGCAAAATCGATTGAAAGTGCTCCTCCTGTTCCGGGTGTTGGGTCGGTACCATCAGGATTTGTTGGTCCTACAGGGACAGAGGGGTCTAAAGGATCAACGGGGTTAATTCCAGTATTGTCCCCTTCAGCAAAGTTAACATAACCATTTGATGTATAATCTCCACCGGTGCTTGCGGCATCAGCTTCACTGACAATTATTGGTCCCACGATTAATGCAGCAGTTAGTAGTACCGTTGATTTTAATAAAATTTTATTCATTTATTCTCTCCTTTTATCAAAATCAGACTTATGGTGCTGGTGTAACCGCAGATGTATTTCCATCCCAATCATTTCCTGGAACGGCTTGCAAGCTCCAATACAAATCTGTAGTATATGGTGCCGCTTTCTCAATCAAACCTGCAGGAACAGCCAAACTAATTGCTGATTTTGTCGCCACTTTAGTATGATCTGTGGTATTGGCTGTATCAACTGAACTTGCATCATAGGCATCTACATCACCAAAATTATATAACCAAGTTCCTGCTCCTTCATTTTTTGCAGCTGAAACTAGTTTTGTTGCTACTCCTGGTGTGAGCGTTCCTGAAGCGACAACATCACTTGGCTTCCCAGCGGTAATACCATTTCCTCCAAGGAGAGTGCCTCCGGTAAAGCTAATTTGTGCACCACTAAGTGCATATCCAGGATCTGTTGATGTTCCAGTAGTCATATGAAGATCTGAAGCTTGTGTTAAACTTAATGTCCAACCTGATAGCTCACCTGATTGGTCTGTTACTTGAGCATAGTTAGGCACTACTTTTACAACGTTAGATTGATCTTTTACCATATCAGGATGTGCATAATAAGTTTTAGATTGAGTGGAAATTGATTGGGTTCCGAAGTAAAGGGTTGAACCATAATCGACAGTAAGATTTCCAGAAGCACCTGGAGTACCTGGGTCTACTGGTGTTACAGGATTAGTTGGGTCTGTTGGATCAAGAGGGTCGACTGGACCAGTTCCTGCTTGTAAAGTCAAATTTGCACTTGAAGTGTAATCCCCTCCTGTAGTCGCCGCACTAGCGGTTGTGATTATCATAGGGGCAGAAATCAATATGCCGGCAAGAAGTGTTGTTGATTTTAAAATTAGTTTATCCATTAAGTTTCTCCATTTGTTTTATCCTTAAAAAAGGTGCAGTAATCGACTATTATTTATTTTCTATAAAGTTAACCTCCCTCTTTCTTTTTTATAAACTATTATGCTTGCCAAAATTAATAAGCCAACATAACTAGTTACCATTGATGAGAATTCCATATCTCCTGTTTTTGGGAGTATGGTCTGAGTAATTGGAGGGTCTTTTTTAGGATTTTCTTTACTACTTGAACTCGATTCTGGTCCTACCCAATTTCCCGTAAATCCAACTTGACCTTTTGTATCATAACTTGTTGTATCTGCTGAACCCATGGTCGTCAATAAATTTAACGATGAGAATAGCAATAAAATAATTAATACTAATTTTTTCAATATTCTTTCCTTTCTTAATCTTTACATTTACAAATTTTTATCTTTGTAATCAATAAAAGACCTCTCTTTCTCTATAAATTCTAATGTAATTTTCAGAAAAACTTCAATTTTTCGGAAATTTTTTCATTGTATTGCAATGTTTTTGCTCAATTTTAGGTCTTGATTTGTTTAGGTAATTGAGTAATGTGTAATTTTACAGATATATTTTTTAATAATCGTGTAGTTAATCTTGTACAAAATAATTAATTATTATATAATATAGTTGTATGTATCTAATTTTTTTAGTTACAAAGTAATTCTAGAGTGAAAATTTGATAAGTTAACTAGTGTTCTTTACGAAAAATTGAAGTTTTTCGGAAAGAAAACCAATAATTAGAGTTTTTTTCTGCTATTTTTTCTAATTCATCTTTATATTTACTAAAAAAAACAATTTATTACTTCATAAATTGTTTTTTAGTATCATTTAATTGTTTTTTAATATGAAAAAAAATAGTATAAAATTTCCCAAAAGTGATACAATGATAAGAAACATTTGAAAATCAACCACTTCTTCTGTCAGTAAAATTTACTAGATACTTTGCTGACAGAAATTTTTAAGGATTTTATACCATGAGTTTTATAAATATTGTTATGTTGCCTGATTTCATCAGTATTATTTCAGATGGACAAATTACAACCAACAAAGTTCTTACCCAAAGTCATTTTAAAAAATTTGAAAGTAATCCAAATGGGTTTGTTGTTGGAATTACCGGATTTGAATTGATTACCAATAATATTCGCAAGAAATTTTATTATCAACCTAATTTAAATTTTGAGGAAGCTGAACTTTTGCTTAGGGCTGAACTTGAAAAATATAAAAGTAAGCAAGTTAATTTTGGTCAACATATTTCTTTTAATGCTGTCATTGCTGGTTTTCCTATTGAGAACCCCAAAGTTCCTAAAGCTTTAAGTTTTCATGTTGCAAATCAAAACATTTTTGAACGCTACTATGAAAAATCGGCAATTCTTTCTTTGATTCCCGATGATATTTCTTTTAACCCCAATCAAATTATTACTGATAATCTGAATAAATCTTTGAATATCACTCCCACTTTTCAAGTTCAAACCCTTCAACGTAATGCACTCTATAAAGTTGCTGACCAATCCAAAACGGTCAATAAGGTTATTTTTCAAGAAATAATTGAACCTAAAATTACTGACAGAAATCACTATTCTAGCTGTCAGTAAAAAAAAGACTGAATTAATCAGTCTTTTTTTCATCGTTTTTCTTTTGATTAGCCTTTGATAAAGTCAATTTACCATGAGGATTGTATTTCTTTAACAAGTCATCAATCCGTTCATCGGTCCAATAATCGGCTGAGGCAATAAAATTTCCGTCTTTGTCACGGTCACCAATAATTTTAAATCCCATTTTTAATCTCCGAAAATATTGAAATTTTTAATCTACAAATTCAAATTCAAATTTTTGAATTCTAACGTAATCGCCATCCTTGGCTCCCATTGAACGAAGTGTTTCGTCAACACCCATCGCGCGCATTTGGCGAGCAAATTTCATAACTGATTCATCATGATCAAAATTAGTCATGATAAAGAGTCTTTCAATCTTATCACCAGATAAGCGCCATCCACCATCATCATCACGAGAAACTTTAAATGGTTTTTCTTCTTCTTCAAAGCCGTAATAAGCTGTTTCATCCGCTAATTCATCTTCATCATAAAGTAAGAATTCTGGTGTTTGTGCAAGTAATTCACTTGTGCGTGCAAGCAAACCTTGAAGTCCTGTTTTAGTCAGGCCAGAAACTTCAAAAATTTCAGGCATTTCTTTATCAGGACCTAAATCAGCAGCTAATTTTTCTTTAAATTCAGCTAAACGTTCGGCAGCTTCTGGCATATCCATTTTGTTGGCAACAATAATTTGTGGACGTTCCATCAAACGTAAATTGTAAGATTCTAATTCATCATTGATTGTTTTGTAATCTTCGTATGGATCTCGTCCTTCAAGTTCTGACATATCGAGAACATGAAGAAGGACACGTGTACGTTCAATATGACGCAAGAATTGAATTCCCAGTCCTGCACCAGAGTGCGCTCCTTCAATCAATCCTGGCATATCTGCCATAACAAAACTATCTCCATAACCTACTTGAACCATTCCAATATTAGGAGTGATTGTTGTGAAATGGTAAGCGCCAATTTTAGGACGCGCATTTGAAACAACTGACAATAATGTTGATTTACCAACAGATGGAAAACCAACTAAACCAACATCTGCTAAAACACGAAGTTCCAAAAGTAGAATTTTATCTTCTCCTGGTTCTCCATTTTCTGCTACCTCAGGTGCTGGGTTACGTGGTGTGGCAAAGCGAATATTTCCACGACCGCCGCGACCGCCTTTAGCAACCGCAAATTCTTGGTCTTTTTCGATTAAGTCAACTAAAACATCACCAGTTTCGTTATCTTTAACAGTCGTTCCTTGAGGAACATGAACAATCAAATCTTCGGCTCCACGACCGTGCATTCCTTTGTTCATCCCTTTTTCACCTGGTTTACCACGGAAAATACGGTTATAACGGAAATCCATCAAAGTTGACATTCCTTCATCAACTTTAAAGATTACAGAACCGCCTTTTCCCCCGTCACCACCGGCAGGACCACCATCTGGAACATATTTTTCACGGCGAAAAGCAACTGCACCATCGCCACCTTTACCAGCTTTTACTTCAATTCGTGCTGTATCTAAAAACAAAGACATACAGTTTCTCCTCTAAATTTTCTTTATATAGTTTATTTATTATTTTTCCACAAAAATGCGTGCTATCTATTATAGCATTTTATCAGCTTTTTTTATAGCTTGCTCTGTGCTAAAAAAGTGACAATCCTAAATTATCACTTTTTTTATTTTTAATTTGAACTTGTTGTTGTGCTTTGAGCAGTATTTTCACTACTTGCATCAGTCTTTTTCGCATTTTGAGCAGAAATAGATGCTGATTTTGAGGTAGATAATTGTGAAAGATAAGCATCATAAGCAGCTTTTGGCTTCGTATAAATACCAGCTTCCATATCTACAACTTGTGGTGCTTGAACTTGTTTAGCAACACTTGGATAATATGGCAGGCGGTCAGCTAATTGACTCAATGAAACTCGAACCTGATTTCCGTCACTCATATCAATGGCAATGAAATCTTTCGTCGCATCTGTAGGAGTTTTAGTAACATTAGTCATCAGTGATTTTATTGCTGGTTTAAGCGTTTCATAAGCATTTACAAAAGTTTTAACTTCTTCGTCATTAAAATTTTGTAAAACTGGCAATTTCTCAAGCTTAGTTGCATCAACTGGTGTTGTAATCACGTAACCGTTATTTAAGACAAGGTAAGTTTGATTATTACGTTTGACATAGACACTGTTTGTATGTTCTTTTACAATGGCCTCAAAGCGATTAGGAAAATGGTAATTGATTGTAACGGCAGAAATTCTAGGGAATTTTTGTTCGATTGTCGCTTCAATTTTTTCCTTATTATTTAGGATATTAAAAATACTATCGCTTGTTTGAATTCCTGAAGCTAATGCAACTTGTTCGCTACTTTCATTCGCATTTCCAGAAACACTAAAAGTTGATATTTTGCTGAGAGGTGAAATCAAATAAAGAGAGCCAACGAATACCAGAACAACAATTGCTAAGGCTGGCCACATTTTCTTTAAAAGTGGAGCTGAACCTTTAAATAAAGAAGAAAATCTCGAAGGTCTTTTGATTTGCTCTTCTTCATACTCATATTCATTCTCTTGAGAAAGTTGTTCTAACTGAGCAATAATTTTTTCATTTTCAATCGGAGCTTCGCTTGATTGAGTTTCTTCGTTATTAGTCTCAAAGCCTTCTTCTAACAACTCAGCTGACTCAGCTTCGTCTCTAGTGTCATCAAAGTTTTTTTCAGTTTTTGGGAGACTTTTAAGAAAAGGTGAAGAAAAATGAACCTTTTTAGGTTGATTTGCTTTCTTTTCTTTTTTGGCTTCTTCTGCTTTTCTTTTCTGATATTCAAGATGTTTTTGCTGCCAAGGGGTTAAGTTATTATCTTTTTCACTCATTTATTTACTAATTTCTTTCACTAGATTGTAAAGGCGTTGGCTAGCATCTGGAACGCCCGCTTTTAGACTAGCTGCTTGCATTTCTTGATACTTCTCATTATTTTCGAGTATATTTGAAATAGCTTCAACCAAAGTTTGACCCGTTAGGTCTTCGTCTTTGATGATAATAGCTGCACCTTGGTCAACGTATTCTTGAGCATTTTTAGTCTGTTGGTCAGCTGTCACATTTGGACTTGGGACATAAACGGCTGGTAAGCCTAAAGCGGTCACTTCAGCAATAGTTGTTGAACCAGACCGTCCTAAAAAGAGCTGACTTTTTGCTAAAAGTTCTGTCATATTATTAATATAAGGACGAATATCTAAATTAGAATTTTCTTTATATTGATTAAAAGTTTCCTTGTAATCATCATAATAAATCTCTCCTGAAGCATAAACGGTTTTAAATGAACGTTGTGCTAATTCAGGAAGGGCTTCAATAAAAGCATTGTTAAGTTTTAAAGCGCCACGTGAGCCACCAAAAATAACAACGGTTGGCTCTTCAAATTTTTCTACTTGAGCCGCTGCATCTGCAACTTCTTGTGCCCTTGGATTTCCAGTAAAAGTCGTTTTGCTCGCTGGAAAATATTGTTCTGCTGCGTGAAAACCTACTGCAATTCGGTCAACTTTTTTAGCAAGAAAACGATTAGTTATTCCTGGGAAAGAATTTCCTTCATGTATAATTGTTGGAATTTTTAATTGCGCAGCAGCATAAACAACTGGCCCTGCCACATATCCACCAGTTCCCAAAACAACATCCGGTTTAAATTCTTTCATAATTTTTTTAGCATCTGAGACAGATTTAAAAAACTTATAAGCTGTTTTTAAATTTTGCGGACTTAGTGAACGACGTAATCCTTGGATATCAACTGTTTTTAATTTAATTCCTGCTTGAGGGACAATTTTTGCCTCCAAGCCTTTTTTCGTTCCAATATAAAGCACTTCTGTATCTGGTTCTACTTTTTCCAAATACTTAAGGAAAGCTAGCGCTGGATAAATATGACCGCCTGTGCCGCCACCTGTAATGATAATTCGCATGTTTGTTTTTCTCCAATAGTTTGGGGATTCTCTGACAAATATTTTTGTACCCAACTTTCATTAAATCCTGTTCTCTAATAAACAAGAAAATAACGATAGAAATAAAGTACAAATTAAATCTGATAGCTGTCAGCAAGATGAATCGTAATTATTCTTTCTGTCAGTAAAATTAATTTTAACATAAATTAATTCAATAGTTGTCAGTACTTTTATTTTTTCAAATTTTCAAAGGCTTGAATGAATAAATCACCACGTTCTTCAAAAGTTTTATATTGGTCCCAACTTGCACAAGCTGGACTAAGTAAAATTGTATCTCCTGCTTGCGTTTGAGGTAGAATTTCTTCGAGGGCTTTTGCAACATTTTCACTATCAAAAACGGGAATATTCAATTTTTCTGCAGTCAAACGTAATTTATTTGCTGTTTGACCAAAAACAACCATTCCTTTCAAATCTTGCAAGTCTTTTTCTAACTCTTCAAAACCATTTCCACGATCAAGTCCGCCAGCTAAAAGCCAAAGTTTACTATTATCAAAACCAGAAAGTGCTTTTTGAGTAGCCAAAATATTGGTTGCCTTGCTGTCGTTATAGACTTTACGACCATCAATTTCACCAAGATATTGCAGACGATGTTTTACACCAGCAAAACTTGTCAGTACTTCTACAATCGCTTCATTTTTTGTTCCTTGTAATTTTGAAGCTACAATGGCTGCTAAAGCATTTTCTAGATTGTGCTCACCAGGAAGTGAAAGTTCAGAAACTTCCATGATATATTCATCATTAAAATAAATTTTTCCATCTTTAGAATAAGCACCATTAACTTTTTCTTTTGTTGAAAAAGCAAGAACAGTCGCTTTCGTTTTGTCAGCCAAATTACGACATTTTTCTTGATTAAAATTGAGAATCAAGAAATCATCTGAGGTCATATTTTCTTGAATTCGCCATTTTGCAGCTTCATAGGCTTTTTGCGAACCATGATAGTCTAAATGAGCTGAAAATAAATTTGTAATTAAGGCAATTTTAGGGCGGAAGCTATCAATGCCCATCAATTGAAAACTTGAAAGTTCCATCACTAATGTATCAGAAGCACTCGCTTTTTCGGCTACTTCTGACGCTGGAAAACCAATATTCCCTGACAATTTTGCTGACTGACCATCGGCATTTAAAATATCAGCAATCAATGTTGTCGTCGTTGTTTTCCCATTGGTTCCGGTAATTCCAATAATTGGAGCTTCACTGATGAGATAAGCAAGTTCAACCTCAGTAATTACAGGAATATTCAATGCTTCAGCTCGTTCAACCATTGGGTTATCATAACGAATTCCTGGATTTTTAACCATTAGTGCAAAATCTTCATCCAATAAATCAATAGGATGACTCCCTGTGATGACTTTAATTCCTTCTTCTAAAAGTAATTGCGCTTCTTTATTTTCTTCAAAAGGTTTGCCATCATTAACCGTAACAATCGCACCCAACTCATTGAGTACAAGGGCAGCAGCCATTCCAGAACGGGCAAGTCCAAGAACTAAGATTTTTTGATCTTTAAATTTCGTTATTTTTTTCATTTTCTATTCCTTTTTAAGTTGTCAGTAAAATATTTCACTGACGACTTTATCTAATCTATTTTACCCCTAATCGGGCTTTTTTTCAACAGTCTTATTTACTGACAAGTCTGTCAGTAATTTTTTCAAAAAAATACAAAAAGCTGACCTATTTGTCAGCTTACTTTTTAATAAGATAGAACTCAGCAAGAAGAATCATTTCCAACCTAGAAAATTCGTTGTTAGCTTTGCTGACTTACAAATATACTAGTTGTTACACCGAGAGTCAGCAGCAGTGAATCTGGAAAGGTAGTCTCCAAGCATCTACACTTTATCCTGTTATAAAGTATGAGGCTTAGAGCGTAATAAGTAACACAAAATAACGATTTGTTTTGCTTGATTCTTACCGTATTATGACCGAACTCAGTGGAAACAATAATTTTCCGATGAGTGAGTAATAAGGTATCTAGTAAGAGCACGCATTCACGCTTCAGAGTGTTATAAGCAGTGATACTTAGAGCGCTTGAGCATCTTCTTCTGAGGTTCTAATTCGAATTACACGCTCAACAGGTTGAATGAAGATTTTACCATCTCCCACTTCGCCCGTTTGAACTGCTTTAATAATCACATTAACAATATCATCAACTTTTTCATCGATTGATACAATTTCTATCTTTAACTTTGAAAGTAAAGTAGTTTCAATTCGTTGACCACGAACATATTCTGTAAAACCTTTTTGTTCACCATAACCCAAAACTTGAGAAACTGTCATCCCATGCACCAAGCCATTATCTGATAGGGCTGCTTTCAAATCTTCTAATTTATCTGTCCGAATAATCGCTTCAATTTTTTTCATATTTTTTCTCTCTTTGTATCTTACATTTTTACTGACAGACTTGTCAGCATACTTCAAAGACATCATTCAAAATTGATTTTACTGACAAACTCAAAATTTTATATAAGAAATATCTGTCAGTAAAATTAAACTTAAGAATCCAAACCTAAGAAGGTTGGATAAGCAGTTTCTTCGTGCTCACTGTCGTCAAGTCCAATAGCTTCAGCACGGTCAGATACACGAATTGGCATAAACAAGGCAATTACTTTAATAATGACCCAACTCACAATAGCAGTGAAAATAACTGTGAAGACAACCGCAGATACATTAGCCAAAAGCAATTTCCCAGAGCCATAGATTAAACCAGCGTAGCCTTTTTCTGGTGCCAAAGCCGGCGTTGCAAAAATTCCTGTCATAATTCCGCCAAACATCCCGCCAATACCGTGACAACCAAAAGCATCTAAAGCATCATCATATCCCAATTTCTTTTTAACTACAGAAATCATAAAGTATGATAAAGGACTAACCAAAAGACCAATAATCAATGACGACCATAAAGAAACAAAACCAGCTCCTGGAGTGATGGCCACCAAGCCAACTACCGCACCAGAACAAGCACCAACAATTGAAGGTTTACCAATCAATATTTTTTCAACAATCATCCATGAAAACATTGCTGCTGCAGCTGCTGTATTGGTCGTCATAAAGGCGTTAATTGCCACACCATTGGCAGCAAGCGCTGACCCAGCATTAAATCCGAACCAACCAAACCATAGGAGACCAGCGCCCAAAACAACAAAAGGAATATTATGTGGACGATAATCTAAACGTTCGTAGTCTCGACGTTTTCCAAGTACTAAAGCAAGTACAAGTCCTGTCACCCCACTTGAAATATGAACAACATCTCCACCTGCAAAGTCAATCGCATGAATTTGAGCCAAAAATCCACCGCCCCAAACCATATGAGCCAAAGGATAATAAACTAAAATTAACCAAGCAGTCATAAAAATCAAAATTGGTGTAAATCTCATTCTTCCAACAACAGATCCCGTAATTAGAGCTACTGTGATAATCGAGAACATCATTTGAAAACCAGAAAAAAGTCCATCTGGAATATGATTAGCAGGGAAAAGTGAATTTTTAGCCATATCCACACCATTCATAAACAAATGGTTGAAATCACCAATCCAACTATTGCTTCCTGAAAATGAAAATGAGAAGCCAATAATTACCCATAAAATAGAAGCCAGAGCCATTGGTGCAAGAGACATCATCATTGTGTTTAACACATTTTTTCGGCGTCCAAGCCCTCCATAAAAAAATGCTAATGCAGGCGTCATCAAAAATACCAATGCCGCACAAATTAAAATAAATGCAATTGAGCCTGTGTCCATAAAATTTCTCCTTTAAAAGTTCGAGATTAAAACAGAATATTTATCAATATTTTCTGACAATTTAATCATGTAATAAAATATAACACAACTTTCTAAACAAGTCAATTATTTTTGCATTTGATGTCATAAAACATAACATACGTCGCAAAAAAAGAACTGCCCTTTAGCAATTCTCTTATTCTTTATTTTATTTTCGGGAATTTTAGTGTAAAAGTTGAACCAAGACCCAGTTCTGAATTTACCTCAATTTCCCCTTGATAATTTTCTGCCAATCGAGCTAAAATTGATAAACCTAAACCAGTTCCACCAATTTCTCGATTGCGAGCCTTGTCCGCTCTAAAGAAACGCTCAAAAAGATGATTAATATCTTCTTCTGAAATTCCAATTCCTTTGTCAGATACACTCGTAATCACAAACTGTTCATCCTCAGAAACAGTAATCACGATTTCTTTACGATCATCAGGAGAGTATTTAGCAGCATTATCTAACAGAATTCGTAAACCTTGTTCAAAATGATTTTCTGAAATTCGCGCATGAGTGGGATAAATAAGCCGGTTATCAAGCACTATTTCAAAATCATCATGCAAAAGCTGAAAATTCTTAAGGGCCCGATTACAAACTTTTCCAACATCACAATCCAGTTCTTCACTTGATAAGTCAACATTTTCAAGGCGAGCAAGAGCCAACATCTCCTCAAGCATTTTCTTCATTCGATCAACTTCATCTAAACTTGCCTGCAAAGATTCATCTAATACTTCTGGATCATTTTTCCCCCATCGATTCAACAAGTTAATATGTCCATCCAAGACAGCTAAAGGTGTTCTTAATTCATGAGAAACATCAGAAACAAAGCGATTTTGCTGTTCAAGATATGCCTTCATCTTCAACATCATATCATTGTAAACATGAGCCAACTCTTCGATTTCATCTCCACTTTGAATTTCAATCGGTTCAAAATCATTTGTTGGATCATTTGCCATTTCTTGCATGCCCTGATAAAGTTTTTCCAATGGTTTCATAAAGTAATTCGCCATGAAATAACCAATCAACTGAGCGACAATCAAGGCAACAATTTCTAAAATTAACAAGACAATCAAAAGAAGATTAGAAATTCGATGATAAGTCGTCGTATCATAAAAAGCCTGTAAGTATCCCACAACTTGTCCTGTTGACTTAGAAATAATTTTTCTCTGAACTAAATAACCTGGATTTTCTCCCCGAATCTCTTTCATTTCATTATTAGCCTGATTCTGAAAACCAAAAGTATGTCGATTCGTTGAATACAATAATTTATGATTTAAGTCATAAATATAAAATGCTTTCCGTGTCCCAATGATACTACCCAAACTCATTCCTTCAGACTCACCATTTTGAATCTTTGATGTCGCTTCAATATATGTGTTCAAATTCGATGAATTCAAAGGAGCATCTGCTTTTTCTAAGACTTCCTCAACACTATCCATAGAGCGAGTTAATAATTGTTGTTCTTCTTTAATAAAAGAACTTATTGTCAATTGATAAGTCAAAGTAGCAAACAAAGTAAAAGTAATAAAACAAAAAACGGTGTTAGCAAAAGCCCACCTAAGCATGATAGACCGCTTAGCCGAACTTTCCTCTACCGTCTCTTTTTTCTTATTGAAAGTAAATAATTTTTTCATCTTATTTTTTATTTGCGTTCACGCATTACATAACCTAAGCCACGAACAGTTTGAATATAGCTATCTTGACCTTCAACATCAATTTTATTTCTAAGATAACGAATATAAACATCCACAACATTTGTTTCTGTTCCTTCTTCATATCCCCAAACTTGTGAAACTAAATGTTCACGAGTCACAACATCGCCAACATTTTGCATCAATGTCAAAAGGAGGTCATACTCACGACGTGTTAAATCAATTACTTTTTTACCACGATGAACGGTGCGATTCGTTTTGTCAATCACAAGATCACGGAAAGAAGTATTTTCAGCACGTTCAACGGCATGACCATGCTCTTCACGACGGAAGAAAGCACGAACACGCGCCAAAAGTTCCTCAATCGCAAAAGGTTTAGTGATATAATCATCAGCCCCAATATCAAGACCAGCAACACGGTCCATCGTTGAATCACGTGCCGTCATCATAATGATTGGTGTATCTTTTTCTTTTCGTAAACGACGGGCTACCTCAAAACCGTCAAGTTCAGGAAGCATCAAATCAAGCAAGATTAAATCATAATCTTTTGAAGTTGCTTCTTCAAGACCAGAACGACCATTATCCTTAATCTCAGTCGCATAGCCTTCATGTTCTAATTCTAATGAGACGAATCGCGCTAAATTCTTTTCATCCTCAATAATCAAAATTTTCTTTGAAGTCATATCATTCTCCTTTGTTAAAAAAACTGTATAATTCGATTTCTTATAATACTATTATAAGATAAATTTAATTTATGTACAAACTATTTGACGCTTTTTTTAAATTGTTTTCGCTTTCTTATGCTTTAAGGCTGAAATCCTTTGAAAATGAGAGCTGTCTAATCAAATAACCCATTCAACCCATCAAAAGGAGATTTCTTTTCTTCCAATTTTTCTTCTTGTTGTTTGGCATAATCTTCTTCACTCAAAACAGACCAGAATTTACCAGCCGGCAACTCTTCATCCTCTTCATCTTCAGCAAAAATTTGCAAAGGAATTTCCAATAAAAGATTATCAGTGATTGATTCATCTAAACTGATTAAATCTTTATCCAAAACAATAATCAAATCATTGTCTAATAATTCTTGATTCCCTCTCAAACTCTCTTCAGTCGCAAAAATTTCATTGACAAGAAGATCAATTGGATACTCGACTGGTTTTAAACTTCTTGACGAAGGCAATGTCAATACTGTTTTAATTTGATAATCTAAATAGAATAAATTATCATCATAAGCAATTTCACCTTTAACCTCAATTGGTTGACAATCCAAAATTTCTTGTGAACGTTTGAGCAACTCATCACGTAGATTTAATTCTTCATTGAAACTAATTTGTTTTTTTTTCGTTAATTCATTTAAAGACCATTTCATCTTTTAATATTCTCCCACAATTTAATTATTTTTCTTTATTTTATCTTATTTCTATATTTTTTCATAATAAAAAGCTGTCAAATGACAACTTTTACAGGTAAAAATAAAAATGGTCGAATGACCATTTCTATTATTGTTTGCCGTATTTCTTTTCGAAACGAGCGATACGTCCGTCCGCTGCTTGGAATTTTTGACGACCTGTATAGAATGGATGTGAATCTGAAGAGATTTCAACACGGATCAATGGATAAGTGTTTCCGTCTTCCCATTCAACAGTTTCTTTAGAACCTTTAGTTGAACCAGTCAAAAATTTGAAACCAGTTGTAGTGTCCATGAAGACTACTGGTTGGTAATTTGGATGGATATTTTGTTTCATCGTTAGAATTTCCTTTCTGCCTTGGACTGTTTGCCAGACCAAAGTTGTACGAATACTTAAATATTCTATCAAATTTATAGATAAATTTCAAGTTAAAATTTTCTTTTGTCAAGAAAAAAACTTTACAAACTTTTCAATTCTTAAAAAAAGTAAATTTACTCCAATAAAAATTTTCTATAATAATATTTTCCGGTAGTATCTCTAGCATAAAGTCCAATCTTACGTTGATTAATTCCGAGTTCTTTTATTTTAGTTATCCACTCATTTTTAGCTATGAAATAAGTTGCATCTTCTTGCGGATTAAGTAAAATTGGTAGTTTGGCACTTTCGTACTCGAAATCTCTAGGCATCATAAATATTATTTTTTTCCGCCTTTTTCTTAACCAACTTTTTTGATAAAGACCGACTTCATAAATCTTTACGGGAACGGATCCAATATTTACAAGATCAATAGACCACAAAGATATTTTTTCTCCAGAGAATATTTTATAAGAAGTCCAATAGTCAACTTCTAATTTTTTTCGATAGTCTCTCCTTGCCAAATAAAGCGAAACAATAACTACAGCTATAGTTCCAATCGCACTCAAGGCCTCCCAGACATTTCCTAAATCGATAATCATGAGTCGCTCACTTTCTCATTTTATACTCATGATTTTATCATATCATTTAAGCCTTTTCAAAGGAAATCCTCTTTTTATTTTCTAGATTATTATTCCCTTTTCTCTCAAATTTTCTTTACAATCTTCAAGATAATCATTATTATGTTCAGGATAGATCGGGAAGGTTTGAATAACTTCTTCTAGTTCTAAATAGACTTTAGAAGTTTGTCCCCGATATAAAGGATTTAGCCATTTTTCATCCGGATGATAGCCTCTTTTTCTCATTTCAGTCATGACTTGTAAATGATATTGAAAAAGTTTATAGGGCGAATAATTAAAAACATAATTTACTGTTGAATGTGGTTTCCCCCAGCCTTTTCCTCGAAGGGCACAACATTCACGATGCTGTCCCAAAAGTTGCTGTCTTGGAAGCTTTTTGATTAAAGCTTCATGCCAAAGTCTCATATCCACCCCTTTCATATTTAGAATAGAAAAATTTTTTTATAAAAAATCCTCCCGAAGGAGAATTCTCTTTTCCCTATTTGAATCAGATATTAATTGTTGATTTCCGATTGTTCAACCGATGAGTTCTAGAATTAACAATTAATATCTGAAATAAAGATATATCTATTATACCTTGATAAAAGGATGCCCTCAAGTAATTTGATTAGCTGATTTTTTAAAGAAACCTATTTCCAATTACATAACGTAAGCGACTAGCTTGATCTTTGCTTAAAACTTGATAAGAAAATAAAGTACTATAACCTGTTCCTGATTGCGAAATTAATATTGAACCATCAGAACGAATTTTTTCTACAAAGGCAACATGACCGTAAGTGGCATCAGCTCCATCTTATACGCCTTGAAACTTACAGCACTATAGAGTCCTGATAACCTGCTTGATTTTGCCAATCCTTACCATTTCCCATATATTAGCCATAGTTAATTCCAAACTCTTTCGCTTGATTATAGACCCACCAAGTACATTGTTTATAAGCATAAATTTGGGTTGAATAATTATCAATATCCATTGGTTTATCAATCTTCCAACCCGCTGGAGTTCCAGGCAAACTGTCAGAAGGCATTGTTTTCCAAGCAATAGCTCCATATTTCCAACCTACAGATAATAAACTATTCTGCTCAAATATATTTGTTGTATAGTTATGGGCACCTGACTGAGCATTAGGATTATAAGAAACATAAAGATTGACTGTTCCAGTTGAATAAAAGACAGGATTTGCATTATTGTCCCAACGCCAACCTAGATTGACCAAAGTTTTTGCTTCATATTTACTCAAGGTATAATAATGATCCCCACCTTTAGCATTGGGATTATAAAGCCGATAAAATGATCTTTTCGAACTTGCTTTCACCTGAGTTCCATTAGCGATATTCCAAACATCTACTGCTGTTATTATACTAAGTAGCAAATAAACATTTTCCCTTGCCTTCAAATCCTCCATTTTTTCCTAGTCTTATGCTGTTTAAACTAATGTATTCTATTTAAACTCTATAATAGGCCACCTAAAAAGTTAAAACGGCAATTTCAGGAGCTACACCAAATCTGGCTGATAAATGAGTCGTTCCTATCCCGGTATTAACATAAAGTTTTTCATTTGCCCCTAACTGATAAAGTCCACCAGTATAGTTATTCGCATGGCTCATCAATGCCGTAGCTTTTTTTTGAATTTGAGGAATAAGTGGGACGTTTATTTGACCGCCATGACTATGACCAGAAAGAATTAATTCATAACCCTTATTTTGATATTGGCTAACTTCATCTGGCTCATGAGTCAATAATATATCATAACTCGTTTCAGCCATTTGATTTGGCGAGGGAAATTGCGGATTTCCTAACAAAGCATCATCCAAACCTGTGAATAAAATTTTCTTACCATTATCTAAAGTAAAAACTTGATTTTCATTTCTTAAAAGAGAGAAATCAGATTCAGCCATAATATTTGCATATTCTCTGACAGCTCCCCCACCATAATCTCGATTGCCCCAAATTGCAATTTTTCCATATTTTGCTTTCAGACTTTTTAACTTAGAAATAACAGCTTCATTTTCATTGTATTGCGAATAATTATCATATAAATCTCCCGAGAAAATAATAAAATCAGGATTTTGTTCATTTGTTTTTTGAATCACTTTATCTAATTGATCAGCATTAAAATCCTTTTTAATATGTAAATCGGATAACTGAACAATTTTCAAATTTTCTTTAGAATTTGTATTATTCACTTGATGCTCATTGACTACTAAACGGTAAGGTTCAACTTTAAAAGCGTAGTAAAAGACTCCTATAACAGTACATATTATAAGAATAATAAGTGAAAATACTATTTTTTTAATTTTCATATCTCTAGATTATAACATATTGCGTATTTTTTAAACTTACAAAAAGAATTCACTTTTTCTAAGTGCATGCTACATATAATTATAGAAATGCGTAATCAATAGATTGGTTGAAATTTAAAGTTTATAAACAAAAATTGATAAGGAAATTTGATTATTTTACCAGTAAATAAGTGAAGAACATTTTCTTCTCGATAAAAACTAACTTAGAAAAAACCTATCCCTATGCCTTTTTATTGTTAATATTTTGAGTATCACTTTGAATCTCAACTTCTAAAATACTTCGTATGCTTGATAATGCCTCTAAAAATATTTTATTCACTTTCTGAAGTAATAAAACTTGTAAGCGAGAGGATAAAAAAACGCCTAGATTAGTAGGCGCTTTAGGAGTATTTATGAAAAAGTTTATTTTTTGGAATAGATTTATTATAGAACTTATTTCTTAAATGAATAATAAAAAATAATCAATAACTTATACTTTGATTGAATCTTCGGCTTCGGAGAAAAGCAGTAACAATCTTATACAAAAATAGATAATAAAAAAACTCAGTAGTTCTGAGTTTTTTTATTATTTAACGAGCAATATACTGTCACACACTCAAAAACATTTATATCAATATCCTATTTTTTGAAGTTATCCATGAGATCCATGCATTATCAACTTTTTTTGGTATTTATCAAAACTAGAAAACCTCCTATATTAAAGGGTTTATAGCACTTTTAATAAAATTAAAGATGCATAATTTTTTTCGGTTTTAGACTATTTCTGCTACTTTTTTGCTACCTGTTTTTATAGTCCTTACTGAACTTTATCCAGTGATCGAACGGTTACTCGATGCGTTTTAGTAACTCCAAAAGAGTCATACATTCAAAGTCATTACCTTCCAATTTTTTAATACCTTCTCTATAAAAATTTAAAATTCCCTCGAACTCCTTATCGCTTGTATAATCATAGTCTTCATGAATGGGTTGATCAGCATGTACATAGCCAATAAAGGCCCTTGAATCATCTTTACCCTTGATTGCAAAAACTTTAAAACTCTTGCCATAACAAGCCATATCTTCAATTGTATGTAGAATTAAATTTCTATTACCCATCACAATACCTCATGTTAAAATATAGTTTTATATGCTCAAACAGGAACTTAAACCTTCGCGGTTAAAAAAGTCAACGAATCTGAAGTCCGAGCGTCTGCAAAGTATTACTAGCTAAATTAATAAATTTACACTTTAGCTTGTCAACGATAATATTATACAATATTTTTCCAAAAATAAAAAATGCCAGCAAATGCTGACACCTATGTTCAAGACTTTAATTATATCATATATTTGTGAGTCACAATCTTGTGTTTTGACTAGTTACAATGATATAATAATTTTTGTTATTATTAACAAATATTTTTTATAGGAGAACTTTTTATGATTTGGTCACTTATTGTAGGTGCTTTAATTGGTGTTATTGCAGGTGCTTTGACTTCTAGAAACTCAAGTATGGGTTGGATAGTTACTACTATCGCAGGACTTGTTGGGTCTTTCGTTGGGCAAGCACTATTAGGAACATGGGGTCCATCACTTGCTGGTATGGCTCTTATTCCTTCAATTATTGGTGCAGTAATTGTTATTCTTATCGCTTCATTCATTATTAGAGCTTTAAATAACAAAAAATAATTTTTTTAAATCCAAAAGTAAAACCACTATTTCATTATAGTGGTTTTTCATATTAATATAAAAATACCCGCCCTATGGCTGACGGGTATCCTTAGAAAAACACACTCCTACTTTCGTAGGAACACCTATATTATAAGGCTGATTTCTTAACCTAAGCTAAATATTTAATACGAAATAAAAAAGTCACTCCGAAGATCAGCTTAACTATAGAAATAGGATGAAATCCCACACTCATCCTGAATGTATTATAACGTATAGCATAAATAATTGACAATTATCTGAAAAATTGATAATATTTAAATAGTTAGTACATCCTATTTTTGCATATACGAAATTTTTTTCTGAATTTGTACTAACCCTCATCATCCTCTAGTTGGACTCCTTGAAGTCATCCAGCTAGAGCTTTTTTATTTGAAAAAGCCACTCCGAAGAATGGCTATACGAGGTGAGCAGGAGTTCTAAACCGCTCGGATACATTATAACATAAAAAAGCGCCCCAGTTAGGAGAGGGACGCTTCGGAGTAAACTTTATGAAAGTTTTTTCGGAATAAATGTATTATAGAACTTATTTCTTAAACGAATAATAAAAAAACACCGTCACTTAGTCAAAAACGGTGTTATAGTTGCAAAACTACATACAGTATACCCTTTAATCAGAATTTTGTAAACAAAAACACCCTGCATGGCGGCAAGGTGTTCAAGCGTTTATAATTTGAATGTACTATTACTATACTCCTTGTATAATATGGTGTAAACTGAAACGACTTGTGAAATAAAAAACTACTCTATAAAAGAGTAGCGCGAAAGTTATTATGAAAAAAACTTATTTTATGGGGGAGACTATATTATATAATTTATACTTTTTACTGTAAAGAAAAACGCCCTCGCTTTGGAAAAGGGCACTTTATCTGTTCATAAATACTGAGCTATTTGTATTTGTAATTGGAATAGCATTCATGATTCCATCATTATAACAACATCGATAAAATGACGAAATAACATTTGTTAACAAAAAAACCCCAATTACGGGGTGTCAGTGTTAGAGATCTATTATACTAAACTTCTGAACAATAATAAAGAAAAACACCCTCGCCAAAAGGTGCTTTCTGAAACACTATTAAAATACTACTCGTAGAATTATTATATTACCATCACATTATTTTGTAAAGAATAATGTTTTGAGTAAAATACCTTGCATAATCATTAACGTTTTGATATTATTTTAAAAAATATGCCTGGAGAATAATATGAAAAAAATAGTATTTACAATTTTAGCTTTAGGTTTTAGTTTAATCGTATTGAGTAGTTGTCAGACTAGAGAAGATAGTTCGGATTGGCTACAGGGAGACTGGTATAGTAAGGACTGGAACGTAACTTATTCTATCATTATGCAAAATGAGGATGACTGGGTAATTAAGGATGGAGAGCATACCATTGCTAAATGTTCACAAGAATACACTGACGAAAACAATAAAAAAGAAATCGAACTTGTTAGTAAGAAAGGAACTGAATTTCATATCACTCCTATTGATAAAACTCATATAAAATTTCAACAAGTAAGTAAAGATGGCACATTAGGGACTACCGATGCAGTCGAGTTTGTAAAAAAACAATATTAGAAGACAAAACCAATCCCTATTTTTGTTGTAAAGAAAAACGGAGAATATATTTAAATAATATATCATTAACCCATATATACCAACCTTTCGTTGGTGTTTTTTCTTGTCAAGATGCACAAAGAGGTAAAGAAAAGACTCCTTTCAGGAGCTTCTACTATTATTCTATGGTTCTTGCTGGACTCGAACTAGCGCTAACCCCGTTATAAGCGGGGGACTTTAACCAACTAAGCTAAAGAACCATTTAGGGAGCGTTACTGCCACCTATGTTTAAGACTTCCATTATATCATATTTGTTATTAAAAAAAGATATGATACTAGTAATTATTTAAACCAATCTCTAAGTTCCTTAAGTCCTTTATATGCTTTCTTCCACACTTTATTATCTTCTAAAAATTGTTCCCCTTTTTCAGTTAGATACCCCCACTTGTAAATTGAATTACCAGAGCTTTCATTACCTTTTATATAACCTTCTCTTGAAAGAAAATTACCTTGTTCTAAAATGTCACTTTTTGAGATTTCTTAATTTTGTAAAACATTAAATGGGTCTATATTTTCATCTAATGTTTTTAAAATTGCATAACGCAGTTTTTTCTTATCCATAAATTATCCTTTATATTAGTGCTTGATCTTTCGACTATATTTTACCTTTTTTTCAACTTTTTGTCATTTTTTTAAAAGAACAAAAAAAGCACCTAAATTAATAGGCGCTTAGGAGTATTTATGAAAAAGTTTATTTTTTGGAATGTATTTATTATATGCTTCTTTTCTTAAATGAATAATAAAATTATAGATGTAAAAACAACGCATCAATCATCTAATAAATGCGGGTTATATTCAGCCATTTCATCAAAAGTACTTTGTCCAAGTTCAAGGTCGGAAATATACTCTCCCGCATCATCATAAACCGATTCTTCTAACTCTTCTTTACTGTAAATTTCTTCAAATGAATCCGTTAATTCACTATACTGAGAAACACCACCATTTTCATTTTCTTCGAGTTCACCATCACTGTAAATGTACTTTTCAGGCATAATACTCCTCCATAATATATTTTAAATTTATTATACTGCTCTTCTATTATAACCAATACTATTCTTTTGTCAACAATCAGACAAAAGAAAAACGCCCCGGAGGGCGAGAGGCCTTATTGAGAAATTTTCTTCAAACCTATTGCTTCATACTTATCGGATAAATACTGTATCCTCTTTTCAAAATCTGGAAACAAATCTTCTTCAAAATAGCAATATTCCCTCAATTTATTTGATAGTTCATCTTTTATGTATTTCAGATAATCTACTTTTGTTTTATCGATGTTTTTAACTTCATCATCAAGTGCTTCATAATATGCCATTATCCTACTATTTGTTATTGGTAATTCTGTTTTTTCTTGAACTTCTAACAGTTCTCTCTTTTCTTTTTCAATCTGACTTTTAAAACCTTCACTATCAAAATGCAAAACTATTTTTACTCTTGGAATCTTTTCTATATCATAAGATCTATTCTCGAATATTTTATCAAAATTTAAAAACGCACCTTTTTGAGCGATAATTCTTTCATTTAATTTGCTTTTCTTAACTTCTGTAAATAAATGCTTATCTTTATGAATTTTTTCATCAATTCTGAATAGAAAGAGGGTTGGTTCTTTGTAATCAGCGCTTCCCTCAGAGAGCATAAAGAGCATCGCTATGTAAGGGTTACTTGTAATGTCTAAGAGACTCGTTTTTAAACCAAAGTGTTGAAGCAATGATAGTTGATATTCTCTTTTATCTATCTCCTCCCTACTACTTAAGCTAAAGTACGAGATTTTATCAGGAAACTCATTGGCAATTTTTAAATACAAATTCTCAAAATCATTTCTATAAGAATTTTGCACTGCTTCTCGAAGTATTCCAGGAACAAGCGAATAATCATGGGCCTGACCCCGAAAAAAATTATAATTATATTTATCACTTATAAAAAATTGAAACAGCTCTTTATAAAGATAAAAAATTTGCCATTCATATGGATAAGACTTTTTTCCCAAGTTATCATTGCATTTTTTAATAAAGTCTTCAATATCCTTATATTCGGTAGTAGTGATAATATCTTTGTCATCACACCCCAAAGATAAAGAATTAATTCTATAAATTCTTTCTTTATCACTACCAACACCAACACTATTTTTAATATAATTTATAGTAATCTTAATCTGCTGAAAATAGTTTTCTTCTCTATAACTTCCATAAACCTTGTTATAGAAACCAACACTTGAATCCGTCACGTTATTCATCTATAAATACCTTTAAATTTTTAACACGATATCCTAATGCTTGTTCTGATACCTTCATTTTTTCTGCAGAATATTTTATCAATTTCTGGATATCTTGGTCATCAAAATTTTGAGTCCTAGAGTATTCTAACTCATCTACTGTCTCAAGCAGAACATTCCAAACTAACCTTTTTGGCATAATGAGTTCAGCTGAAAAATTATTAGCTTCTACTTCATGCATTCTAGCTAAAGTATCAATGTACTTTGTCATATCACTTGTCCTATATGACTTGCCTTTATGACCTAAAACAATATGCCCAATTTCATGACCAATCGTGAATCGTTGTCTATATTCAGGTTCAAGTTCATTTATTATTATTTCTTTTGTATTTTCATCTTCATCAGAATTTATACTCCAACCAGAATGTTCGACAGTATCAAATTTAACTGTTATACCACACGCCTCAGCTATAGACTGAACGTTTATTTGCTGATTATTACCGAGTTCAAGATTTGAAACAGTGTCTTTATGTTCTCCAAATTTATCTAAAAAATCTTCATCATACAGTTCTTTATATTTCATTTCTCTCTCCTCCTTATACTTAATTATATCATTTTCAACTGAGTAAACCTATGTATTTTACTATTATTTCCTCTAATTGTCAACACCATCAATACAAAAAAACCGCCGAAGCGGGGTTAATTATTTTCTATACCTAAAGTAACTCATTGCACTGAAGCTTAACCCGATACAAATACCAAGTGCAATATTATGAATGATATAGCCGTAAGATAATCCTATAAATAGCCCTAAAATAACACCTATTACTGCCTTCTTTTTCATATTTTTCATAAATCTCATCCTATTCCGTGTATAATAATAATCTCGAATATATTATATAACAGTTAGAGCAATTATAAAATCGTACTAAAGTATGATTTTTGAAATAGACATAATAAAACCCCTGACCGAAGTCAGGGTTAATTTACTTTCTACTATTTAATTCTTCCAAAGCTGCTACTGGTACTTCTGATTTTTTTACTTCCTCCCAGCTGATCACATTTTCCTTCTTACTGTATGCTGCTTTTAGATATGCATCATGCTTGAGGATTCGGGATTCTATCAATTTTACCTGTTGGCTTTTTCCACTTTTGTCGTAACCTGTTAAATTATAATGATAGATAGTACCAGAAGTTCCGTCATTGTAGGTTATTTTCTCGCTCTTACCATCTTGTGTTAGTTGAACATAATATGGAGTAGTCCCATAATTTACTTTATACCAAACGCAACCAGACCCAATAATCATTACTAGTACTGCAACTAAACCAAAGAATATTTTTTTCATTGCTATTTACCTTTCCAAAAAGATTTAATATTTAAATTATAATATAATTTTATAAGTGTTTTCCTTATAATTTTGTACTAGTCCCCGCAGAAGTAGGGTTTTAATTTATTCTTTGAAAACTTTTTCTTTTATTTTGCGATAAGTATAGTAAACTATCCCAAATATAAAAGACATTATTATCCAAATAAATATCACTGTAGATATTGAAACCAATAATGCTAATACTAGATTGTCAGCGGAAAATAATTGATAAAAATAATTCCTCATTTCAGCATAATTAAACAGTAATTTATGAATCATTTTTAACACAAGCAGAGTAGCCGCAGCTAAACTCGAATCTTTTAATGACTTTTTAAATGTAATTTTACTGCTCAATTTTTCCATAAGTCTACTCCAACCTTTTACAATTAGTTTATCAAAAAATATTAAACAAAAAAAGCCCCGACCGAAGCCAGGGTTTTATTATATATTATGATTGTGATGTACTTGTAGAATATTGTGAAAAGATTGAAGAGAACGATTTATTTTTAACTTCTACATTATTCTTTTTAAGATATTTAGTAATGACACTGTTGTTATATGTAGTATCGCTTTCTTTTTCAGTTTTTATAACATTTTGAAGTTCTTTTTTGTACTTGTTCATGTCAGTTCCCTTTTCAGATGTTTTTACCATTTCAACAATATAATAAGAGGTTGTACCTGTTGATGAACTTGTAGACTCAATGACATCTGAAAACTCACCATTTTTCAATTTGAACGCAGCTGTTTGAACTTCAGCAGGAACACTTGTTGAAGCTGAGTTAAATGTTACTTTGCTTTCAGCATTTGTTTTTTCAAAGCTTGCTTTACCAGCATCATCTTTTTTAGCAGCATCTAAAGCTCTTGTTGCTGCATCTTTTGATGTTTCAGAAACAACATAAGCCGTCACATCTGGGTGATAAGATTCCCAAGCTTTTTTAAGGTTAGCATCAGTGTACTGAGTTTTTTTGATATCATCATCAATTGCTGCATGTTCAAGCATTCCTGTACGAAGATACGCTTTTAAGTTCTCATTTGTTAACCCTGATTGTTGAAGCATAGAAGAAAATTGATCTCCGTATTGAGATTTTAAAGTATTTACTTGTTTAGTAAGCGCCTTATCATCAGCTTCTTTAGCAAAATCTTTACTCAATATCTTATCAAAAGTAAGATTTTGAACTAAGACAGCTGATGATATGTTAGGGAAAGTTTGTAACTCTTTATAAAGATCAGAAACTTTTACTGAATCTCCCTTCATTGTCACAATATTTTTGTTTGGCACCGCATTATTACTACTAGAGCATCCTGATAGAGTTACTAACGTAGCCCCTAAAATAATTGTAGTTGCAATAACCAAACTTTTCTTTTTGAAATTCATTAAAAACCTTCATTCTTTTTTTATAATAACGTTATTTATCTTATATTTTACTTCTTAACTTTCCCTTAAGGATATCAAAAAAATCCTGACCGAAGTCAGGGTTAATTTTATAGTTTATTCGCATTCAATCGTCTTTGGAGTTCTCTCACAGAATCAGAAACTGGGCTAATTTTTCCGTCTTGTGTTGTTCGAAGATGTTTTTGTAGTGCTTTAATTGTAGATTGGCCAAATAATCCATCTTGTCGAATTCCTAAGAATTTTTGCAATGCTTTAACCACATTTGAACCTGTCAGTGATGAATCAAATTGTGCAGCATAGATATTTTGATTGAAAGTTTGTTTGCACTGGTGACTGATCACTCCATCTTTACCAGCCGTATCAAAGTATTCTTGAAGTCGTTTAGCAGTCGCATTTCCAAATTGACCATCAAGGTATAATGTAACCATTTGTGGCTTATCATCAGTATTTGCTGAACCTGAACCAACGATTCGATAAAAGTGATGTGGTAAGCGAGTGCTCATGTATGCATCATTCGTATCAACCGCAATTCCATTGTGAGTGTAAGAGCAATGAATGAATGAACCATTGCTCAAAAAGATACCCGTATGTCCATCCGAACCAGCTGAACCTCCTGGAGTGCCTGAGATAAAAACATCACCACGTTGTATTTCTCCTCGACTGATTTCTTTGAGTTTAGTTCCTGACATTCCAAACAAGGTTTCAGTATTTCCCATTGAACCAGCTGCCAGAAAACCACCGGCAATCATGGCAAAAAATACTGACGAGCTACAATCATAACTTGTTGGCCCCATTCGTGAAGTCATTGAGTAGGTAACTTTACCCTTTCGAGCTTGCATCCAAGCTATCATATTTTCAATACTTGACATTATTCCCTCCTTCAGTGAATTCATGGTCCATATCTTTATAGATGTCCGGTTGGACTTCTACATTTGTTTTAACCAAACTTGCAGTATCATCACCAATGGTTAAACTTCCGATTGAGGTCAAGATTGATATTAAAGTTGCAAATCCTGCAATACTTAATGCTTGAACCCAATCTACACCAATTAGTCCTGTAGCTCCAGCTCCCAATGCCCCAATCATCGCTTGTGCAAATGTTTTAATCGCACGTTCTACTAAATCTTTAAAAAATGTTTTCATGTTCTTTCTCCTTCAAAATTTGCTTAAAAAATAAATAACAATTGAAATCCCAAGACCAATCATATAGCCCCAAGCCCACTTGTTATTTGCTTTTATTTCTTTAATATCATCTGCATTATTCAAAGCGATTAAATGAGCCTGTTCAGCTTTTTCCCTAATTGACTCATAATTATCAAGCTTTGTTTCTATTCTGGCCAACCGTTCAAGAACTTCTTGCCATGCTTTTTCCTCCATTACTCCTTCTTTCTAAATATCATACTTAAACTGCAATTAGAATCATTTTAGTAATCATTTTTTTGTCTTTCTTTTTATACTGAAAATGTAAAGTGTCCTGTGTATCGTGTATTTGCTACAGCATTTAGAATGCCAACTAAGCCAGTATTTGTGCTACTGTTCAATCCTGTTAGCTGTAAAACTTTACTTGATGCCGTTGTGGTAGTCCAATTGACAATAACAAACATGACGTCATTAGGTGGAATAAATCCATCTGGGAAAGTGCCGACAACAGCAGTTCCAGCTGCTGTTGTTGTGAAGTCAAACCAAAAACTAACAAGTCCATTTTTCTTTTTATAATGCAAGTTTTGAAGTGTGACCCAGCCGTCAGTGTCATTAGGTAATGTAATGCTAGAAGCCACTAAATCCTTCATAGTGACTTTCCCCGAATCATCAGCCATTACAGTTTTTGACCAATGGTTGAAAGTAGGTGTGCTACCATAGCGAGAACGACTGTAAATTTTTGACCCAGTGCTTGAGGCATATATTATCAGTTCTTGAACCACTGAAGCTGTTGTTCCGCTAACGGTTAAATAGGCATATATAGCTGTACCAGAAAGTTCAGAAGGCACATTAATAATATCTGTTCCTCCAGTAAGTCCTCCAATTCGGTAAGTACCAATATCAATTACATTATCCAAATCAGTTCCACTTGCTAGGTTCCCTTTGTTTGCGATAACTTTAGTTGATAAATCTGTCAGTGATTGATTGGTCGCAAACTTTGTATCTGCCTCTGCCTTGGTATAAAAGTCTCCTTTTTTAAATTCCTCAAGTGCATCATTGATTGTCTTAACAGCACTTGAAGCGGCTGTATTAACCGTGCTAACCGCACTATCTTTTGTACTGTTAATTGTTGAAACGGCACTATCTTTGGTGGTATTGATAGTGGAAACCGCAGTATCTGCAGTATTTTTTACCGTGTTCTGATATTGGGTAATCTTGGTTTGTAGATCCGCAATCTTTTTATTCAAGTCCGCAAATTTTGCATCAGAATCAGAGATATACTTGTCAGTGATTTGATGAAGTTCTTTGACTAACTTGTTATACTCCGTGATAATCGTTTCAGCCAATGGAGCGTCAATATCGGCATTACCATCAACGATAATGTCAAACTCACCAGTTGTATCTCTTTTATCACCTTTTACAATTGAGAAATAAGCAATTTCATAATTACCAGCAACCGTAAAAGCCATGTTTGGGAATGTGTAATCAAATGTTCCAGCTTTTAGACCGGTAGCTGTGCTTGAGATGCCATCCACATCAAACACTTTGGTTTGCCCTCCGCTTGTGATTCCCTCAAATGTAATTGTAAAGCCAGTTAAATCAACTGGAGTATCGCGACTTGTGATATTAACAGTCACTTTCTGCATATCTTCATCGCCAATCCGACCATAGACAATGGATTTAAGAATTGGCGTTTTGGCCAAATCTAAATTTAATGTTTTGTGCGACATCTTTTCCCCTTTCTGCTATAAGCTTTTCTGTTGCCTTTTTGCTTGATAATCAAACGGCTTTCTAAATGCTCCACTTTTTCAATCAGTTCTTGATTGGTTAGTGTATTTAGATTGACTTGTCTATTCAAATCAACGCTCAAATAATGATTTTCGCTTTCATCAGCTATTTCAGCTAAGAACGGAGTGCTTTGAGCAATCAACCCAAACTGTCTGACACTAGGTCTTTGCTGTTTCGGATTTTGATTGTCATAGTATTGTTTGAAATCAAACTCTGCCATTTGAATGCGTTTCGTTTCGGTAATACCACTAATAGTTGGTTTAGTAATGTTTTCCTTTAAACGAATATCAGATTGATTGATAATAGAATAACCATGCATATCTAAAGTTCCATAAAGGTCAGCCCCTTTATCACCAGTGATTTTTCCGAATATTTCAAGAGGTCCTCCAAAATTTGAACCACCGTTACCATAAATCCTAAGATACGTACTACCAGCATGCATTAGTAAAGTTCCGCCACCGTTTGAGTCACCATATACGCTAGCAAAAGCATTATTTCCCTCAATCGCTGCACTTTCAGAATTAAAGAAACCTAACTTTCCATATTTCATTCCCAGAATCGCTGAACCAGTATTATCATTTTGGACAAACTGTGCACCTTTAATCAGACCACTAATAATATTTGTTCCAGTGATATCACTACCAGAAATAGAAACACCAATAATATCCAATGCCCTCAAAGTCCCAGTAGTCATTCTGTCAGCAACAATTGCCCCATTGTTTGTCATGGCTAAACCATAAGTTCCCTTATAGCCTGTAGAACTAAAACCAAGCCCCCCAGCATTCCATTTCCAGACATTCTTAGCTGTGTTGACATCTTTAGTGTCCATAATTAGAATTTCTTGTGGGTCAGCTAAACTTGGATATATAACCACGTTCCCTTTGCCTGGGTTATTTAATATATCTGATGCTTCTTTTTGAGCATCATCTAACCACCCTATTTTGTCAGTAATGTTATTCAAATCAGGCTGACTATCGCTAATGACTTTGGACATGTTAGTTGATGCTTCGCCTAGTTCTAAGCTGTCAAACTTATCCAGTGCAACATTCCAAACTGTTTTGATGATTTGAGCGCTTGTGTTAATGTCTAATTGATTAAACAAGACTGTTACCCAATCGCACAAGTCAATTTCTTCCAAATTCGTTAGTTGTGCATCCATGACTGAACTGGCTAAGTCAACATAGCTTGTTTTGATATTTACTTTTGGAATTCCAACTTTATTGTTCTTGATATACTTTGTGACAAGGTTTCTTAAATCAGTCGTATTAGCTGGTTTATCTTGACTGAAATCTACCATTTTAATTCTTCTCTGAGTGTAATTATCAACATAGTCACTATCAAGATAAGTTTCAGGCAAAGTGATAATTTGACCATCTTCTTCATCCAACTTTGCCCAGCCATAAACAGAAGTATAAGTACTTTCAATGCTTTCTTCTTGGGAAATATCAGTCAAGTTTTTACCATAAGCAATAATGACATTTCGCTCAACCCCAGCATTGCTCAACAACTTCACTCGGTTATTATCAAACAGATATTCTCCACCAAAATTATCAAGAATTGAGCCTTGAACGCCCCCTAATACTTCCTGAGCATTGCTAAATTTGGATGGGTCTGTAAAATCAATAGAGGATTTTGTCACGATGTCGCTTGTAAAACCAAAATCACTTTTAGGCTCCATTTGAACCAGTAACTGGTTTAGTACGGTTTGAGCTGATACATTCTCAATTTTAGGGCCTATTTTTACAATAGACCTCAAAAGTTGATAGCGATAATGTTCACAGTAAACTGTCACAATCCCATTCTTAGGCTTCGTAATTTCCGCAATCTCAAAACGTTGAGCTTTAGCGGTTTGACTTGGTCCCGCATCCGCAACAATCCAACGTCCCATCAAGAGTTCTTTAAACAAAACACCTTTTACTGGGTAAGAGAAATTTAGCTCATAAGCTCCGTTACGTTCTCTTGTTACCTGAGGATTCATGGCTTCACTTAATGGACCTAAACCTTGGGAATTCCAGTTATTATTCGTCTTATCATGTAAAATCATAATACTCATATTGCTAAATTCCTCCACCGTGGTTTTATTTTGACCTTATCCATATTGTTGTAACTAATTTCATTCCGTCCTGGTTGAAGTGTAATCGGATGATAGCCGGCACCATTAATTAAGCAATACTTAGAAACATTTACTCCACCTTCTTTATAAGCAATTCCAGTTTCACTATCAATTGTGATGATTCCTGTTCCAGCTTCTTTAGCAATCGTGTACTGCTCACCATTGATATAAAGCGTACTGTCAGCAGTTGATGTTGTTTTGTTAAAAGTTATCAATGGCAAACTTTCAAAAGGTTCAGGGTTAGTTAAAGCAGAGCCACTTTGAATGTCTCGTTCATCTTCGCCATCCAGTCTAAACATGAAAGCCTGGCACTTAAAGGTAAACTCAATATCTAACCACTCACGTTTATTATCTGCAGCTGTGGTGCTTGCATAACAAACCGCTTTATAATAATAGTCCCCATATTCGCTAAAAACTAAAGGAGAATATTCTTTTGAAACATAAAGCCACCCCGCTATGTTTCTAAGCAGAGTGGCAATGTTTGAGTCTTTCTGTTTAAATAATCTAACAGCGAAGCTCTTTTCAATATCTTTGAACTTGTTCTTATCAAAGATGATATCTGAGCTTCTACCATCTACACTTTGAAAATCAAGAACGGATTCAGGTATAACAAATTCGATTCCATTTTTGATCCTCATATTCAATTCATTAGACTTTCGACCTCTAAACTGAAAATACGGATATTTTGTAAAATCCATTATCCTAACCTCCCTCTTGTTTTTCTTTCAATATTTTTAGCTAATTTGTTGCCTGTTTCTTCAATATCTTCATCGCTTGAAAGCTCTGCTTTTTCGATGTTAACGTTGATTTCTGTTTTTTGGTTTTGAGTGTTCAAAGCGTTATTGATAACTTGTTGAGTGTTGCCATAACCACTATCAGTTGCAAGTGCATATTCCGCACTCACTTGTGGCAACCCTAAATCAAAATTATCTGATATGCGACCAGCCATACTTGAAATGTTACTTTTTACTCTTTCAAAACTATTACTTAAACTATCGTTCAAACCTCCCATAATCGCTTTACCAGCTGGAATCAAAAGCCTACGGTCATAACTAATTGGTCCTTTATGGTCTTGAATCCAGTCTGCTATTCCACTGACAAATTTCTTACCATTTTCCCAAGCGCTTTTTAAACCTCCGATAAACCCATCAATAATAGCTTCACCAGCATTTACCAATGAATCAGGAACAAATATACCAATGATCGCTTCTAGCAATTCTCCGGCTGCATCTCGCATGTCTTGTTGACGTTCCTTAATGTTACTAGCCATTCCCTTAATTAGGTTAATCGCAGCGTCCATTAATCGCCCTTGGGCTTGAACAACTCCTTTAACTAATGCATCAACTAAATCCATGGCAGCATTTACAATATCAGGAATTTTTTTTGCTATTCCTTCTAAGAATTTAACAATCAAATTCACAGCAGAATTAATAATAGAACCGATATTATTTGCAATACCATTCACAAAGTTGACGATTAAATTTGCTGCAGCTTGAACAATATCAGGCATTCTACTTGCGATAGCATTTGCAAAATTTACAATTATTGTAATGGCCATGTCAGTAATTTGACCAATATTATTAGTAATTCCTTCAAGGAAGGTTATCAAAACATTGAAACCAGCTTGCAGTATATCCGGCAAATGTTTATTCAATTCATTTAACCAAGTCACTATCAAATTGGCCGTACTTGTAATTAAGGACGGTAAAGCAGCAGTTATCCCAGCAATGAATGAAACAATAAGATTTGTTCCAGCTAGAATAATTTGAGGCAAAGCCTGAACTAGTGAACCAAGGATAGCTACAATAATACTTGTGATTGCCCCTATTACAACCGGAATATACGTAATCATAGAAGTTGCTAGAGTAGTCACAATAAGAATCGCAGAAGCCGTGATTGTAGGAATAAGTGTGACAATCGTAAGTGTAATACTTCCGATAAGCTGAATAATGGCCGCTGTTATTGATGGTAAACCTTGAGCAATTCCCACAATAAAACCACCTATAATTTGTAAGCCCCCTGAAATTATCCCAGGCAAGGCACTGGCAATTGCTCCAGCAATACCACTTATTGCTTTACCGAAATTAGTACCAATCATTGGCCCATATTTTGCGATTCCATCAACTAGCCCTTGAATTCCTCCACCGATAGAAGACAAGCCTTTTTGAACATCTCCACCGCCCACAACTTTTGCAAGCAATTCAAAGATTTTGATTACAAGACCAATTGGACCTAAGGCTGTCAGTAAAATAGTTTTCGCTGCAAACAAGGCTACTTTGAAAATATCAATGCTTTGTCCAGCCTTTTGTACTGGTGAGAAAATATTTTTAAAGAAATTGACAAGATTTCTAACTCCTTGTATCATTCCATCCACAGCATTAGAAGCCCCTTTGTTAGAGTCCATAAAGCTTTTTATTGCTCTTGCCGCGTTTCCAAATGCTTTAGGATAAGCATTAAAAGGAGATACCATGGCTTCAAAAATAGCTTTGGCTGCTTCCATAGGTGACATATTTAGAGATAATAAAGTTTTAAATGCTGTATAAACTTGCTTTATTCCTCCAACAATTTCTCCGACAGGAGCTAAAAAGCTTTTAAAGCTAGAAACTATAGCTTCAATTTTTTTCTGAATACTATCCGGAAGCATTCCAAGTAAAGCACTTCCAACTTCTCTTGCAACCTCCAAAAAGACAACTGGAATAGCTTTGGCTATATTTACCACGATTGGAATAATATTTCTTACAACATTTTTAAATGAATCGATAACATTTTTAGTCAATCCTTTTAAATCTACATCAGATTTTCCAAGACCGGCTAGTAAGTTAGAAAGTGCGGCTTTTGTACTATCAATTGACCCACTAATTGTTTGAGCAGCTTCTTTTGCTGTTGTCCCAGTAATTCCCATTTCAGTTTGGACTAAATGAATTGCTTCGGTAACATCAGCATAGTTACTGATATCAAACTTCTTACCCATTGCACCAGGCAACTTTTCAGCATCAGATAAAAGACGCTTCATTTCTTCTTGCGTCCCGCCATACCCAATTTTCAAATTGTCTAGCATCGTGAAATTACCTTTGGCAAATCCACCATAAGCATTTTGAATATCAGTGATATTTGAACCCATTTTATTGGCATTATCTGCCATGTCAGTTACAGCTTGGTCAGTCAGTTTTGCAGCTTTTACTGTGTCACCACCTACAGAAGTAACCATTGCTGCTGCCGAAGAGGTTGCAACTTCCATGTATTGATTGGCTGACATACCAGCCGTTTTATAGGCATTATCAGCGTTTTTCATTACAAGGTCTTGAGCTTGCATGAGGTTATTATAGTCACCTCGGGCATCATCTACAGACTTGCCCACCGATTTTGCATACTGTTCGACCGATTGACCACCAGCCCCAAAGAGTGTTTCAACACCACCAACTAACTGTTCATAGTCAGCATAAGCACCAACTGCAGCTTTACCAAATTTTACGACACCGGCAACCATAGCTGAACCAGCAGCTGCAATTGCTGCCGCTTTAATCAGTCCCATAGCTCCTGACAAAGACTTTATACCATTGCCAGCTTCACCACTAGCATTTTCTAACCCATTAAGACTAGCAATACCCTTTTTGACTGATCCGTCATCTAAGAGAATATCAATTTTTATCGTTCCATCAGCTGCCATTAAGTAACCTCACTTTCGGTATCTGGTAATGCGTATATTTCTTGAAGTTTCTTCATTTGAGTTTCATGCGCATTTTTTGAATTTGAGGGCTTTTTCCATGAACGTATAGACATAACCTGTTCAAACTTTGTATCTTCTGGCAATCCAAAAAGCAATGCCTTAAATTTAAACCAGTGAAGTTTGCCTTGTTGCTCAAGTAAATCAAGCCCATAAGCTTGCATAAAAGAAGCATAAATATATTCAGCATCATAATTGATTGAATACAGCACTTTCTTTTCTTCTTCATCAAGTTCTGGCATAACGTTACCTTGCAAGTCACGTTTAACTGGTTTGTCATTTTTACTGCTTTTAAGATAACCATCAAATACCTGTCTAATCGCTTCGCCTTGGTCTTCAATTGAAATATTTAGCAGTTGAGACTCTCGTCCGAACACAAGCATGATGCTAAGTTTCAGTTTATTAATATCTGATAAACGCTTCTCTTTCAACAAGTCAATCAATTTCAACATGACATCAAATGAAGCATTGAGTGGGTACTTAATACCTGAAACCTCAACCTCGTCATTTACTTTTTGGTAAAGAGAAAACATAAGACCTCCTAGCTCAAATACTTATCTTCAAAGTTTTTGAAATCATCCATTTCAATTTCCTCTTTAAGTGCCATTGCCATTTGGTAGAAATAAACAACGACGATCAAAACACTTGGAGAAAGTGCATAAACTTTATCAAATGTCCCTTCACCGAAAATAGGATCCATTGTTTTCTTAACGAAAGCTCGAGTATCTTCAAAAATATCTTCATTTTCACTTACTGACAAATCATTTTTGGCTTGCTCAAGTTCTTCAAAAGAATCATAAAGACGTTTAATATTCTCATCAGAACGGTCAAATTCTATAACGAGTTGTGTTTTTCCATCCACATCTACAAATGGAATATCAATTATTGTTTTTTGCAGTTGAATCGGTTTCATTTTCTCTCCTTAAAAAATAAAGGCTAGAAGTTTTACTCCTAGCCTTTTGTTAGTATTTTAATTAAGCTGACGTCAAAGTAACAGCACAAGTTGCAGTTTTACCATTTGCTGTAGTAACAGTGATATTTGCAGTTCCGGCTTTAACCCCAGCAACTTTACCTTGAACTGGAGTTACTGTAGCGATTGTTGGATCATCAGAAGCATAAGTTACTGTTTTGTCAGTAGCATCTGCTGGAGCAACAGTTGCCGCTAAAGTCTCATTCGCTCCAACTGCGAGTGATAAAGTTGTTTTGTTAAGCGTAACGCCTGTCACTTCAACTTCGTTTGGTTTTTCATCTTTTGGTAGGCCCTTAAATGTAATCGTACATTCAAAATCAGAACGAGCATTTGCATCCCCACCAGAAATTTTAATTCCACCAATTGTAGCTTCTCCTGAAATAATGCGACCATCAGGTTCAGTTACTTTAAAGAAACAGTCGCGTCCTGTGAGTTTAAACACTTTATCACGGATGTATTCTTGGGCTTTATCCGCAAATTTACGATGCCCAGAATAGCTGTAAGCTGCAGTGATTCCGGTATAGTATTTTTCTTTACCACCATTTAAATCATAGTAAGCTTCTTCTTCCTCATCTTCTGAGAAATCCGTATCATGACTGGTAATACCACCAGCAATAGGCAAGAGATTTTCTTCATCATCTCCGATTTCAAATTTATAGGTATAGTTATTATCAAATCCCATTTTTATTTCCTCTCTTTATAAGTTGTTATACTTGCTTGAACATCCAGAATGAAAATGTAGTAGTTTTCTTCATCTTCATTGCTGATGTAAGGCTTATTTGCAATTTCAATCTTCCAAAAATCAAAAGAACCGTCTGAACTTTTTAGCTCTGACAGCTCTTCTAAATATGTTTGAATCAACCAAAGGGCTTTTTGAATTTGTTCTTGGTCTTTTGACTTCATGGCAAATTCATAATTTAATTCTTGGTCTTTCTCGCCGTCGTAAGTTTGGCTTACAACTTTACTTCCAGGCAAGGGATATAAAACTAATGATTCAGTCGGCTTTAAATAACCTAAAATACATTTAATTGGAATATTTGGGATAGTATTTACGCTATCTTTCAGTCGCTCTATAAAATCCATTAAAGTCCCGCTCCTTTCTTAAAGACTTGTGGCCAACTTTTTCCATATAGTCCTTTTACTTTCAAATCCCAACGTGAGCCAGTACCAGGAGTGGTATAACTTTTGAAGGTAAATGATGTGCCTTTTTTAAATGATTTACCATAAAATTGGGCTCTAGCATAAGGTGTGTTATATTCAATAGATTTACCAGAATCAGTGACATGTCCACTTGCTGCCAAATTGTGGTCTCGTTTTGGAACAAACGGGTCCATATCCATCAGGGCTTGGTTAGCCATTGCTACTCTTCCCCGAGTAATATTTGGTCCACTCAGCTTTCTTTGAGCACCTCTCAAGTCTACTTTAGCATTAGCCATTAGACTACCTCCAATCGCCAACCAATCGATTCGCCATTTAGAACTAACTCTTTTGCTAAAACAATATTATATTCCTTACCTTGAAAGACTACTAAATTGTCAGTTTCAAATTTTGAAAGTTCTCCACAGTATCGATAGAACATCGTAATTGAAGCATTGGGTGCTTTATCACTTGAGTTATTCCCACCTCTTGAGAATGTCGATGATAGATTGAACCAAACATTGCTGATAGGGGTGTCTTTATATTCAGGCTTTTGGTAATCATCCTCTCCGGTCTTTTGTCGGTAAATAATAGAATGTGGAAAAGCACGGATAGGTGGCAAACGATAATAAACCATTAGCACGTCCCCCTATAGAGTAAACCAGTCATGGACAAAAGCTCCAGGGCATCATCGGAAACAATGCTCATTGCATTATCGCCAGAAGCTCCTGAACCGCCATTTGTGACACTTACTCCATCTAGTGACCAATTTGTCGGGCTGTCAATTTCAGCCGTAGAAACTGCCCCAAGAATCGCCATTCTTTCAATCTGCAAAGCAATTGCTTTCTTGAATCGATTCTTACGAAATTCAATGTCAGATTCTAAATCATGAAATCTGTAAAAGTTTCTTGTCCGAATATCAATGACATCAGAAGCACGGACAACCAATCTTTTAAAATCATCCTCGGTTACCTCTTGATAGCCAAACTTTTGATACTCAGGAAATGTCAGATAAGCCATAATCCCTCCTAAAATAAAAGAAGAGATTACTCTCCTCCACTTGCTGCTGTAACTGTTACTCCGCAAGTTACGGTCAAACCATTAACTGTTGTTCCAGTAATTTCTGTTGTTCCAGCAGCTTTTCCTACTACATTCCCTTGTTTTGGTGTAACTGTAGCAATTGTAGGATCGCTAGAAGTAAATGTTACTGTTTTATCCTCTGCATCTTCTGGTAAAACAGTAGCTGTCAGTGTTTCGGTTCCCCCAACTCCAAGAGCTAACGTTGTTTTATTCAACGTTACTCCGGTGGGGGTTACGATTTTGGGGAGATTTTTACCACTCGTGATTCATCAACCAAAGCAACAGCATAGTGTTGGTCAGCATTAAATTTAGTTAATTTATGGTCAATATCACGTTCACGTTCTGCCAATACTGAACGTTTCAAGAATGTTTTTAACGCACCCGACTTAACAGCAATACCGGTTCCATCAGTAATTTTTTGCGAACGTACAATTTCCCAGCCAAGAACTTCACCAAATGTACCATTAATCAAGATGTTATCCCCAAGTTCAGAAGCACGAGTCCACGTAGTCGCTGCTTCTTTACGAAGTTTAGCGGCATCCTTATAAGACAAAAAAAGTACCCCAGTAGAGTCAACATCTTCAAAATTATCTGGAGCATCTACAAAAGTAGCTTCCAATGTATCAATTAAATCAAGATTGATTTCTGCTGTTACTTCGAGTGTAGCTCCTTGTGCCGCAGTTAAAATATCATTGTCTACTTTTGAAGCAATGGCCATGCGAATTTGACGCTGCGCTTCACCTTCTGGATCACCATATCCAGACAATGCTGCTTCATCGGTAATTTTAACCCCTTTCCCAGCTTTTTTAATCGTGTGCGTATCGGTTTCAGTTGTTAATGCCGTATAATCAATAGCTGCTCCTTCTGCAACATCCTCTGCATCACCAATATATTTATATTTAGGAACTGTAATTGTCGAACCCGGTTGCCCTTCTAGGGTATTGTCAATTGGGGCTATTGAGCTAAATTTAATTGCTTTAGGAAGCTGTGCTGCAATCATTGGGGCCATTACTTCTGGATCCACTAAGTTTTTAAGTAGTGTTGTTTCATCTGCCATTTATTTTACCTCTTTTTTCTATTTTATGAGCTGCTCAAAAACTTCTGGCTGCTCTGCTTTTAATTTTGCTACTTCTTTGTAAGACATTTTAGCCAAATCATAAGAAGCTGGCGGAGTTACTGAAGGATTCCCTCCTGCGACGATCTTGGGTTTTGCAGTTCCTGATGATTCTTGAAACAAATAAGGCATTGATTCTTTGAATGTTGCAAGTTGGTCATCAAGTCCTGAAACTTTGCCATCATCTTGAATAATGACGTTGTCCATGTTGACTTGACCAAATAACAATTCAGTGTTCACAGTGCCTGAATCTTTCAATGCAAGTTTTACTGCATTTGTTTTTTGCATACTAGCAAGGTCAGCATTAAATTGAGTTTCACGTTCTTTTGCATTCTTGACAGATTCATCAAGTTGTTTTTGTAATTCTTCCGAACTTAGATTTGATTTTTGAGCGCTCTCTAAGTCAGTAGTGAGTTTGTCAACTTCTTCTGCTTTCTTGTTGTATTGTTCTTTTGGAACTGCATGTTTTGGGCTCTCAGTCTTGATTGCTTCCATAACAGCTTCAAGGTCTGTTTTCCCAGTTTCTGAGTCCGTGTTTTTTGCCAGAATGTCTTTAATGAATTCCCACATTGTTATACCTCCCAAGTTTTTATAGCGGCCTTTCCGCTTTGGATTTGTTTGCCTTATATAGCTAGGCGAGCTAAGCCCTATGCAGGAGTCGAACCTACAAACTAAACGAAAAAGGAATAAACGTTTGTTTTCCGCTAAGGGCATAAGAAAAGCACTTGATATAAATATCAGGCGCTTTGTTTTTTATTAAAGTTTTTAGCATATTCTTGAGCTTTGCCATTTTTATAGACTCGCTCTCTCGTTGAATCACGATGTAAAAAGTCATTTTCTTTAAGCAAATCATTAAGGCTACTTCTATGAATAGCTAATTTATTTTTATACTCTGCAATTCGTTGTCCATCTTCCAAAAGTTTTGCAGCTTGAAGTTTGTATTTATCATCTTTAATCACTCGCTCATAAGCTCGTTGTTGGGCTTGTTTTCGCCCATTTTCAATAGCTTGTTTTGGAGTGATATCTTTAAGATGCTCTGGAATATTAGGTAAGTTGTTAACACCAATGATAAATGGTGTAAGATAATGTTTGCAATTGGCACCCAAAGCACCTCCAGCCGTTCCCCATCCGTGTTCTTTCAAAGATTCAACTCTATAACCCAAAGTCTCAGAATAAAATGACTGACCTTTGGTTACCACTTTCCCCTGAATAGGGGCACAAGCCGGACGGCTAGCCCCATGCTTAGAATAGTAAAAGGTTTCAACCCCTAATTCTTCGCTTGCTCGTGTTTTCATGTCATTATAAACACGAAAAGTAGTAGATTGAGTAACCATTCTAGCATAGCTATCAATATTCCATTGTCTGCCAGCTTTATCGACAAAATCAGAAGGAAATCCTTTAGCTAACCATTTCATCACAGTATCATTTATTGCCTGATCTGCTGTTTTAACTCCCGAAATGACTTCTGCAACTGCCGTTTCAATAATGGATTGATAAGTTTTCATGATTGGATTTTTTGCAAAGTTATTAGAAAGTAATGATTGATTGACTAAGTTGTTAACATCTCTAAAAGCTTGCTGTGCATAACTTTCAAGTGCCATCCTCACATCATTATGAGGCGGATTCTTTCCAAGCTCTTCTGCCAACTGCTCCTGAGTATTTTTGTAAACTTTCAACCCCTCATTTTTAATAATCTTATCAAATAAATCTTGAGCAATTCCTGTCTGCTCAAGGATATATTTTACATTCTGCTCATTAAGCATATGCATATCATTGAGCTTTTCAAGTTGCCAAAGCCAGGGTTCACGTTGCAAGTCAGCACTTCCACGCTGTTTGATTCTCTTAATAAGATTAAACATTAACTCTTGAGCCATTTGCTCGTAAATGTCACCCACCATTCCAGAAGCAAGGGTCATTTGGTCATCATTAACTTTGAACTTTCCCATAATTACTCACCGCCATACATTGATGCATCAGTTGGACTAAGACTTGGTGCCTGTTCTTCTTTAATCTCTGCAAGAATTTTATCAGCTTCATCTTCGGTCACCCCTTGAATCTTTTGAATGGCCCTTTTTCTTGATGTCAGTTGCATTGTTGTAAGTTTCCCATAATAGTCAGCTTTTGCATCTTGCGACTGAAAGACACCATCGTCAAAGTCAATATTGATGCCATATTTTTCAGGGGCATCAAATAAATCATACGAGTTCGCAAGTTCAAAGATAGTTACTACTAACTCTTTCAGCGCTTCCTCAACAATCAAAACATTATCTGAACGAGTTGAGAATGTTGAGGAGTTTTCGCTGATAATTTCAGTTGCTGTCTTGACTGACTGGCCATCAAATGAAAATGTTCCAGAACTAAAACCAGTTTCAAGTTCAATAGTACGCAAAATAAAATTGATTGAATCTATGAACTCTGTAGCACGTAATGCTGGAGCAAATTCATCAATGAACGGATCCTCAGACTTCATTGTTTGAAAAACGCTGGTCTTTGAATCAAATCTCTTGATTGGCCGTCCATCTTTATCAAACTTAACCTTAAAGAAGGCATCCGAAGCAATAATCTTTCGCCCTGCTTCTTCAATTTCTCGCATGAATTGGTCATACTTTTCGTTGATATCAAGCAACTGACGTTTAGCATTATCAATAATTCCTAAACTTAAAGAACTTGAAATGTCAAAGTTGTTCTTACCGGCTAATTTAATATAAACAAAGATGGGACGACTAAATCCTTTCATTTCAACTTCATCTTGCAAAGTTTCATACTTAGACAATGAAGTTAAAGGAACTTTCACACCAACTTGATTCTCATTGTCTGAGCGATAAAGTTCGTTCCGGATAAAATAACTGCCATTTTCCCACTCATGAAATTCTAGTAAGGTATAGCGGATGTTCTGTTTGGCCTCTACCACTTGTGTGACCGTAACAATAGCTGCCTCGCTAATATCATTTGTGTTAGATTCTAGTGGGTAAAAGGTATCAGCTCGACAATAAGCAATTTTGATTGTATTATGTGCTTCATCATAGTAAGGACGAAGGGCAAGACCCCCAATTGCATAACCCGCTTCTAATTCTTCACAAAAGTTCTTTCGGAATTTATTGCTGTTAAAAACTTTTTGCAAGTATTCGTCCGCTTTTTTATTATCGACACTAATTGAGCAGCCATCATTAAAGACAAGCTTAGATAGCTTTCTTGCAATTATCTTTGAAACATTTAATGAGTGAAAATCACGTTTGACATAGTTTCCATCACTATTGAGATATGTCACTTGCTCAAATATATTTTTATAAATTCTTTTGTTGTCTTGGATGCGAAGATATTCTTCCGAATTAACTGCAATCTTCGGATGATCTGTAATATTGTTTAATGACTCAACCATTCCTACCTTTGCGCCTCCTTTTCTTATCATATTTTTAAACCAATCAAACACTGGCCACCTCCTAAATTAAGTATTCCACAGTGAAATAATTGACTGCATAACGTAGTTCATCGCATGCATGGTTATTTTTATCTACTGGCAAACCGTTTGGGGTTCTAATATACAATCCAATTTCTTTTATTAGATTGTAGTGATCATACTTTCCATCTAGTGAATACAAAAAAAGAAGCCCTTTTTCAAAAGCATTCTGTACTCTTTCAATACCAACTTCTATTTTTAAACCGTTGCTTGTTACTTTGTCATGGCTATTATTATTTGCCTTGTCAGTAGAAATACCAATCAAATTAAGTTCTTCTCGTAACGTTTTACAAGCCGGGTCAACAAAGAACCATTCCCAATGTGGTAAATCTTTCCATTTATCATAACACCAGGACACGAATTGCTTAATTTCTTTAGCATAAACTGACATCGCTTTTGTCTGCCCTGTTTCCGTTCCACTGTGATAATAATTTGCCATGCGGTATAAATAATGCTTTCCCTCATGAAAGGTCACTACATTAAATGCACAAGTCGTTGCATCGGCTTGACCGCCATCGGCTGTGAAGAATGTTTCAATGACTCTGCCTTTAAGTTGGTTGGTCATATGCTTTTCTTCATCAAACATTGAATAGATAACACCTTCCGGCATCACTCGTTGTCCTAGCCAGTCACGCTTATAAAGATAATCTGATGTTTTAGATTGTTCTTCCCACATTTTTAAACGTTGACCAGTAAGAATAGGATTGTCAGTCGGTCTCCAATGTCTAAATCGGTAAGTGCCAGTCTTTTCAAACTGGTTTAATAACTCAAGATTTGGATGATTGGGAGCTGGTGGATTCTGTTCTCCAAGGTGAAACCTCAGCTTACTTGCTAACGTCCGCCTAAAAGATTCAGCTATGACTTCTTTATTAAGCAAATTAAACTCAAGGAAAGCAACAGTTCCAAATGATATCCCAGTAATAGAACCAACTGCATTTATTTTTCCTCCACCCTTATAATAAATGCGTTTTTCATTGCCTTTACCAAAGTTTATCCATAAATGGTCTCCATTTTCGTTATGACGAATTTCTGAATTGTCAGCAAAGATGTACATTAAACCGAATCCCTCACCATCAATAAACATGCGGTAAGCTTGTTCTTGATTATATGCCAAAACTAAATGGTCACGCTCAGGAGATTGTGCATAGATACGAGCCATTTTGAATATATCACTGTTTGTCTTTCCTGAACGAATCGTTCCCTCATTCATTTCAAATTCAATGCCGGAGATGTCAGATTTGATATTTTCCGCTTGTTTTGGGCTGAAAGAAATCATAATGAATCACCTTCTTCTTTCTCAACAATTGGAACTTCAACCAATGCTTTAAGCAACTCATTATTTTTGATATTACCACTAAGTTTGTTTGCACTATCAGCGAGTATTTTAGCCTTAGCAACAGCGGCATCAGCTTGTGCTTCCAACAACCTATTTTGTTGCTTCTGATTAGTTTCAACTTTATTTCTCCACATATTAGCACGTCTATTTTTTAGCCAAAAGATTTGAGCTGTTGTATCTCCTTCAAGAGCATTTTTGAGCAAAGCGTTTTCTACTTCGTAATCAATAACTGCTTTCCCTTTTTTTAGGGCGTCAGAAATGTCATGATGCCTCTTTTTCCACTCATAAAGAGTAGGCCGCTTTATCCCGATATTTTTTGCAATTTGTTCATCAGTTAAGCCATCTCTTGCCCAACCTTCGAGGAGTATTAAACCTTCTGCGGTCAGCCACTCTTCATATTTACCTTTTGCCACATTGATTGATACTCCTTTCCAACAATAAAAGGCTGCCCAGTGGACAACCTGTAATAAAATAGCAAGTCAGGGAGTCGAACCCTGACAATAACACCCTACTGTACTTGCGACCAATAGCAATTCACTTATATTACTTTGCATCAATAATCAAATTGACCAATTGTTTTCACACCATTATCCTTATAATGTGACATTTGAGCTTGGTTTGCATCTACTGTTTTTAGATAGCTAGCTTGATGCCCCGCAGATACTCCATCCAATCTAACCATTGTATCTCCGTTATAGTTCCAAATTGAACCATTCATTTTTGAATTTTTATCTGTTACTTTTAATAAAATCATTTCAACTTCTCCTTTAATAATTGGACCTGGTGTCCCATTTTGAATAATATTAATTGGATTCAACCATGTTCCATCATCTTTAAATGCTGATGATTGCGCTGAAAGCCATTCTTTTTTCGTAATTCCCAAGTGTAAATGACTTGTATTACGTGTGCCAATTACTTGCCCTAATGAAACTGACTGTCCTACACTAACATTAATATTAGATGTACTAGTACCAAATTCTTGATAGACAACATAGTAACCGCTTGAATCTTTTGTTACAACTACTGTACCTAAGGCACCATATCCTGCCGGTGCCATACCAGCATAAACTACTGTTCCAGCATGAACTGCTGCAATATTTGAGCCAGGGTATTTTGCTGAACCAAAGTCAAATCCATCATGGAAATAATCGCCATTGCCTGTACGATCATAGGTTGTCATACCAAATTGTTGCCCTTCTTCGTAACCTTTATAGCCACCCGAAAAAGGCCATCCCCAATCATTTGCCATATCGTATCTTCTTTCTTGCTTATTCAGTTCAATTAGACTCGTCAGTTTAATCGACTGTAATTCCTAATATACAGCTGTATTAAATTTAGGAATGACTCAAAGTCGGAATCGAACCGACAGCAGTTTTGCTAGTCCAACTTTTTGAGCCTTTATGAAGTATATCCAAACCGAATTAATTGATATTTTGTGCTTTTGACTTTTACTTCATAATATAAGTATATCAGCAAAAATAAGGGTTAAAGTGTCAATTTTATGCCAAAAACGTGCTATTTTTCTCCCAATTTGTCCCATGATGTCAGATAAAACTAATAATATGAGGGTCAATGTCTTTTCTAAAACGATAATAAATAAACTTTGCTTTCTTTTCTGATATCTCAATCCCTTCGTTATCAAGTTCCATTATCACTCTGTACCAAGTAAGGCCACCATAACCAAAGTGTTTCAGTCTTACAATTTCTTTTTCATTATAAATCAAGGAATCATACCATAGATTGAATTGGTACATCAGGTCTTTGAGTTTAAGGTATTCCTCATCATCTTCAAGTGCTTCTTTATTTAAAACATGACTTTCAGGCTCAGAACCACCAGAATAAGCTGTACGAATGCCTAAGTTATCTACTTTTTGCTTATAAAGATATCTGCTTTCAATTGATTTTATTCTGGCTTCAAGTCTGCCATTAACGTAATCTCCAATAATTCTATCTAACTTATCTGCCATTCATCAAATTCTCCTTTTGTGGTATAATTAAGTTAGAAATCCTTTAATTGAGCCCGTTCCCAGCGGGCTTTTTTGACTTAAAAATGCATATTTATGATATAATACATTGCAAGGAGGTGATTATTTTGAAAGCAATATTGCATTCAAACGTAAACCGTGTTAAGTGTTTACGTACAGCAGCCTCTTTAAAGTCCGTTTTCCCTTTGAATTCGGGCTTTTTTGTTTATAAATTTCCTGTAAGCATGGCGACAATAACAATTAACGTAAAACAGATAATCGTTAAACCAACCAGCGCTATTAGTTTGTTTTTCATTTTATTTATCCATTTTCTTTATTTTTATAGTAAAATTAGAAAGTATTAAAAATCAATATATTCACGGAAAGAATTTATGAAATTATTAACCAATACTTATTTTTTTATTCTCGTCATATTAGTAATTATCATCTTCTTCATTAGATTATTTTTTTTACTTGCTAAAGTATTGAAAATGACACAAGAGAGTAAAAGGAAATATCTAGCAAAACATCCCGAAAAAACTGAGACAGATTATAGACAACACCGTAAATCTTTAGTAGCTTATGAATTACTACACTTGTATACTCCATTTCAAAGGACTTTATTTAAAGTTACAAGAGGTGGAATAATGATATCTCTTGGAATTCTAGTTGCACTATTTATTATTAACGACTCTTTGACATACTCATCACAGCTTCTCTACGGACTTATCTTCTATCTCTTAGGATTTTTTATTGTTCTTCAACCAAAAGCGGATAAACAAATTAGATTCTGGAAAAATTATTTAGTTATGCATCCAGAAAATCTGTTGAATGTTACAATCAATGATTCAGTAGACAATCTAAAAAAGATAAAATTAATAGAGAATGCCCGAAGAAAATGTATGATTAATTGTTTTATCATTGGCACGCTCATCTTATTTCTTAGCCTAATCATCTACTTACGTACCCAATCATAGTTACAGAAGCGCTCAGGCGCTTTTTTTCACCCCTCCACCACTTTCACTAAATCAACTCCGAGGGCTTTGCCTGCGAGGTAGGCGAAACAAATATTTTGATTCTCATCAATCCATTTTCCTATTTTTGTAGCTGCAAGTTGATTGTCATAAGGATTTACAGCATTATATAGTGCATCTCTAGGAACAGCAATTTTTCTTTGTAAATATTTATTTTGAGTTTCCCAACGTTTATCCAACTCATCCGCAATGTTTTTCAGAATTATGAGCTGGGGTTGAGGTTCGGGAAGTTCATCATACAAAGGCTTAATCCATCCAGTCGTGAAGTCGCCCTCATTTTTTCGAATGACCACAGTATTATCTTTTCTGAACATCATGTCGCCCTTCCAATCGGCTCTATAAAAAGCTACTGGTTTAATATTTGCTAATTCACTCATCGCCGCTCCCTTCATTTTCAATCGCTGCGAGTACTTGCTCTGCATATATTGCTTCAACACTTGCCTTTGAGGAAGCATTAAAATCATCTATTGATAATTCCATGGTTCCATCTGATATTTCTGTCAGTGCCTTTTTCGCAGTGTTAAGCTGTTCCTGGAGTACCTTATTCTTACGTACAAAGCTAGTTTTAACTCCATTTTCATATTCACTCACAAAAATTGGATTCCGATATACCGGAATTGCAAAATGATCAAACGAACTTTCCCAGTTTTCTCTAATATCACCAGGGTTAAATCCCATTTGCTGTTTTACAAAATTTTCTTTATTTTTAAACACTTGACCTGATATTATCCAATAATCAGGGGTTGTTTCGTTTTCAATGCGCTCTTTTGCTGTTTCTTGTGTCATAAAAACGCCTCATTAATCTTTGCAATCTCATCTTTATCAAAATAGAAGTGCTCACCGTCATATCCATTCATATCAACATTTTCAAATTTATCAGTAATTAGATCCTGAGCAGACATGATTTTATCCCACTTGTCAACGGGCATAGTTACTGTAATGTTTTTAGGATTAGGAAATTCTCTTGAAGTAAATGTATCTTGTGCCATATCAAAGCTCCTCATTCAATACTAGGTCCACAATGTCGTCAGTGTGAACTGCTTGACAGATGCCCCAAGAAGAATCTTCTCCTGAAACTACAACCAATGCCTCTTGTGGCATTTTTTCAAGTTCTTCAATCATTTGTGCTACTGTTAAATTTTTCATTCTCACACCTCCCCAGTGCTACCAAATCCGCCTGTGCGCTCTCCGTTTGCATTATCATTATCAACTAGCCCATACTTCACAAAAACGGCTTGCATGATGCGTTGTCCAGTTTCAATCGTAACTGGCTTGTCAGTAATATTAGTGAACATTCCCATGAACTCATTCGGGAAATAATCGTGATCTATTACTCCCAAAGAGTTTGATAGTACAATTCCTCGTTTTCTTGGATTAGAGCTACGGTCAATCAGCAGCATTACATCATCTTGTTCCATTTGAACAGCTAAACCAGTTGGTACTAGCTTTATTTCTCCTGGTTGAATTATTACTTCTTCGCTTGCTGCGATATCGTAACCAGCAGAACCTTTTGTTGCTCTTTCTGGAATTGTTGCTTTAGAATCACCACGTTTTACAAATTGTCTTGTCATTTAATCATCTCCTTATTTCCAGCCTGTTTCATATCCTAGTTTTTCTTTTTGCTCAATAAATTTTTGAGCCTCTTCAATAGTGTCAAATGTTCTCCAAGTAAAATCAGCATCCGAAAAGGGGTTCATAAATCCTACTGTGTATTTCATTCTTCATCCTCCACAGGCACAAGCTCAATGAGCGGGTTCTTCCAATAGTTACAGTCATCAATCCAAACGTAGTAACTTTTATCTTTGCCTAAGTCATCAAGATTCGTTCCACCAGGTATTCTTTTCAGAAACATACCGTCTTTGATTTCAGAAAGTTCTGATTTGGTAAATTTAGCTTTCCATCCTGCGTAATTTCCAAAAGAAAAACGATAATCTTTTATATTTTTGGGATTCCCAATCGGATTAAAGTACATTGGTTCACCGCTTAATAATTTAACTTCATAGCGCTTTTGCTGCGGTTTTTCGACTGTGTAGCCGTTGATTGCTAAATGGAAAAGGACAAATAGTTTATTGTTTAGTTCTCCAAAGCCAAATTTTTCATCTTTTTGTTGATACTCATTTAACCAAATAACGTCTTCTTCGCCTAGAGAATCATAGAGCGTTGTCCACGAGGAATTGGGATTTTTTTTTAGTAATTCCACAGTTTTTCCCACACACACAGGCACGACTGGCAGGGCTTGCTGTGGTTGCCAATCTTTGAATACTTCTTTAACTTGATCAACCTCACAACACATGGAATTATGATTTCCAATTACGTCGAACATCTCGACGTTATCATCAAATTCTTCTTCAAACTTAGTCATTTTTCGTGTCCTTTCTCATTTAAAAATCATCACTTTCATCATCTTCGAAATCATCCCAATTAATTTCATACATTTTTTTATAAAAATCAAGTTGTTTTTGATATTCTTCATCCGTCAGCTTTTCGCTTAAATCACTATGGAAAACTGCAGTTGTTTTAATTCCGTATTTTTCGTCAACTTCCTTGAATAACTCAGCTCTTGTTTTCATCTAGCTGCTCCTTCAATATCAACTTCAAGGCGATAAGCTTTCGTTCCAGAAAGCCCGCCATATTGATACTTTGTAAATTTAACTACTTCGTGATTATCGTCTGACCAAAGACCTGCTTCTGTAAAACCGTCCATAATCGCTTTTAAGGTCGGTTGTAAGTTGTCTGGGTCACTTCTTCGTTTGGTTGGTGTAAAGACCGTCAGCGTAACGCTACAAGTCCGTGTGCTATCAAATAACGGTAACTTATCTAAGCTGTTTAATGGATTTCGCACTTGATTAAAAGTAATTCTCTTTAATTCTTGAATTATTTTCGCTTTTTGGTGGAAATGCATCCTGTCATTAGAATTCAAAATCAATTTTTTACTTTTTGGAACATCTTTTGATTTACTAATAGCTCGATATAGTTCAAATTCAAATTTCATACTCAATCTTCCAATTGTTCTTTTACGCTATGAGCGTATCCATTAATATAGGCAGCTCTAGCAATCTCAGAAGCTGGTGCTCCTGATTTAATCAAATCACTGACAGCATTGCTCAAACACTCTTGATGTTTTTCAAGTGAGTCTTCAGCTTTTGATACGATTGCTGCATTTACAAGGTTGTTGAAAAATTTATTTAAGTTCATTCTGATTTCCTTTTTAAACGATTTTTATTTTTTCGTACTCGTCATCGACACGTTTTCCGTGTTCCATGTGCCAAGGCGAGATACGTTCTGATACTTCTGCAACGCTCAAACCTGTCTTTGATGAAATAAACAACCATGGACTTAATAATATCCCGTTTGCTTTGGCCCATTTAAGCCATTCATCAAGGTGTCCTGGAGTAATTCCGTCACAGACTCTACTAGCTAATTCAAGATAATACTTTCTGATTTCATTCATTATGTAAACCCATTTCCCCAGCTAGTTTATACATTTCGTTTTGAGTCATTCCAGTTGTATCGACACCAGCTTTAATTAATCTGCCCTCATCAGTCCATTCAGGGGCTTTTTTGACTGGCTTTTGCTGCTGGAATTTATTCTGATTATTTTGAGACTTATTTTGAAAACTAACTTCCTCAGCTTTTGCTTGCTCAAGTGTCTTTATTCCTGAACGATTCCAAGATTTCAGAATCCCTTGTGCATAAGCGTATTCTCGTTGTCTTTTTACTGCTCGTTTGACTGCTTCAATAATTAACTCAAGACCATAATCTTTTAAATCAGCTTTCAAGTCATCATAAAGAATTGGTTTAACTATTCCAAAGTTATTTTGGTAGAGTTCAATTAAATTTTGAAAATCAGAAGGTGGAGTAGATATTTCTTCTTCTACTTCTTTATCTATCTCTTTCTCTATATCTATCTCTAACTCTATCTCTGTTGGACAGTGGTTGGACACGGGTTTGACATTGTCCAACTTTTCTTGTTCTTTTTTCTTTCGATTCAGTCGCTGATATCTTGCCCAATTGGTCTCTTGTTCAATCAGAGCATGGACCTGAAGCATATCAGCGTTTTGATTATTATCAATTTGAATCAATCCATATTTTGTAAAAAAAGCCAGTGTCATTTGAATTTTTTCAACATCTTCATCAAGAGCTAAAGAAAGTTCTTCTGACAAATTTTCAAGGGCGCCTTCATAATACAAAATTCCGTCTGTTGATAAAGATTCAAGCATAAGTCGCTGATAAATAACGACCATTGTATCCCCTCCGGCTTTCCGGGCTTTTTTTATAATGATATTCTTGTAGAAGTTTTCATCTAATTTTAGCCAGAAGTAAATTTTTGTTTTAGTTTTATCTGCCATTAATCAGTTGACTCCAAAAGTGAATAGCGCTTGTATGTTGTTGAGTTACCATATCTATTCTTCTTTGTGATAGATTCTTTTTTAAACTGAAAACCTTCATCTTGAAGCAAACAAATTTTTTTAGGTAAATCAATAATCCCTAGTTCCAGAGTACATTCAAAGCTCGTAATTGAACCATGCTCCTTGATATACTCAAGCACTCTGTCTTGATGTCGCATTTTATCTTTCATTTAGAGTTCCTTTCTAAATATATTTATTTAATATCGTTAAACAGCTGTACTGCTGTATCATAATCGCAATCATATTTTTCCATGATTCGTCTTATCATGTATTCGTCATAGATCATTGCGAAACCTTTCTAAAATGGCATATCATCATCAGATATTTCCATAGGAGAACTGCCAAATGGGTCAGAGTTTGATTGATTAGCAGTTGGTTTACCTACTCGGTCTCCGTTTGCTTGTTTACTCTTTTCGAGTGGTTGGAAATTAGTTACGACAACCTCAGTAACATAAACTCGTTGACCTTGTTGGTTCTCGTAGTTTCGAGTTTGGATACTGCCAATCACTCCAATTAATTGACCTTTATGAGTCCAGTTCGCTAAATTTTCAGCTTGCTTGTTCCAGATAACACAATTGATAAAGTCTGCTTCTCGCTCGCCGTTTGCGTTCTTAAATTGACGATTAACTGCAAGAGTAAATGAAGCAACTGCTTTATTTTGTTGTGTATATCTAAGTTCAGGTTCCTTAGTGATTCGCCCTACTAGAGTGACATTGTTAATCATTTTGTTCCTCCTTTTTTATATCTACGAATTTTTCGATATCATTGTATGCTTCATCAAGTGGCATTTTTAGCCAATCATTTTGTTCATCAATACTTGCCCCATAGTTTTTCCCGGCAATAATAGCCATTTTGTTAACTACGGCTTGAAGCTTTTTCTCATCAAATTCTTTTTTATCTTTACCAACAACATATAATTTAGGTGGATTTGGTATCTCTTCTTCAGTAAAATCAGCTTTTGTATTTTGAACCTTTGAATTCTGAGGTAAGGCCCAACTTGGAAGTTGTGGATTATTCCACCAAAAGTTCTTTCCTGCTTTTTTATCAAAAACTTTGTTCCAACCATCAGTCTTTTCAAGTGATGTTTGAGCAAAACTGGTAGGTAAGTCATATAAATATCTACCTACTCCCCATTGGACAGCTGCTCTCTTCATTGATCCAGATAATCCACCTTTGACTGCTTCAACCTGAGTGTTTTCTGCACCATCCCATTTGGTAACCCATTCATCTCCAAACTTAACGGATATACCACATAACGTCCCGCCATCTGGAGCTGTTTTGAATTCGTTCTTCCATCCAGCAATTCCAAAAACTTCATCAAAACGTTCTTGAACTGCCCGATTATCCATATAAGCAAGAACCATAGCCCAAGGTTTCCCTTGTTTAGAAAATCCTGATTGTTGAACTCTCCAAACTACTCGGTCTGGTTGCAAAGGTTTTTGTAAGGCAAGCATTTGTTCTTCATAATCTGCCATAATTTACCTCACGCATCCCATTTAAGAGGTGCTTTCTTATCTTTATAAACAATGGATTGCTCAAGCTCTTGTTCTATTCCATCTCCAAACTTGCTCTTTAGTTTGGTTAAAGTAATTGGCTCTACACAATCCCAACCATGACCTTTAACTAAGTCATATTTCTGTTTATTAGTCATGGTTAAAACCTTTTGTTGTACTGCTTTACCATAACTCAAACGATTAAATTGTTGACCTTCATCAAGCCGTTTTTTAACCTCAGTTTCGCCCTTTTTATAAAGGTCAGCTATAATCTTTGCCTGAGCTAAGAATTCTGTAAGTGTGATATTATCCATATCTTTTATAGCTGATGGATTCAAGTCAACCCTTTGACCATCTCCATCTACTGGGATAAGTTGTAATTCCATAATGTTCTCCGTTTCTTATTTTTGTTGAAACGTGATATAATCTAGGTATTAAAATATAAAGACACATCACGTCTTAGTCCGCATTACCGTGCGGGCTTTTTTATTTCCAAACTTTTTTCCAGTCTGAAATACATTCGTTAAGCATTGCTGATTTATCCTCAGCAAGTTCTTGCTTATTCTTTTTTCGTGAAGTCATATAAAGACTCCCGTCTGGTCGTTGCCAAGTTTCAAAGACTACTACTCCACGATTTTCTCGTTTGATTAAATCATGATAGATTTGTCCAACAGTCGTTGGCAACACTCGAACTTTGCGTCCGTTTATGATTGTTGTTTCCATTTTTAACCCTTCTATATATGAGTTTCATCCTCCTAATGATATAATTACTTTGGGCATGTATTTGCTAATTTTTTTTATAGAAAGGAGGTATAGATTATGAATTTAGATAATTTCGATGAAAGATTTAATGACTTTCTAGAACGCTTTGATAATACTTTTGAGAAAGAGGAACCATATGAAGATATTGTTAAAATCGTAAATTCCTCAAAACTTAATGCATCAGAGTTTGAAAAAGCACTTGCTATTGAACACCTTATTGCTCAAAAACGTACTAATAACCTTGTTAAGTTAGCTTTAAAAGAGTTTTTAAAAAAAGACTAAGAGACCGCACAGAATGTATTATTTACATTATTTTTTTACTTAATTCGCTACTATTTTTGTAGCGAATTTTCTATTTTAGTATCCTTTTCTTACGTAATAACATATTAAGTTTTTCTGCGATAAGTTTTATTGCTCTTAGATTCTGCGTGATTAAATCAAGGAATGGGTCAAATGGGTTTTCACCGTTTTCTGGGTTGAATATGTATGTGTAGGTCATGAGTACACCTCCTTTATAGAAGTGAGGTTAGTGTATTTTTATTTTCTGTGAAGTAATCAATAAACTTAGGCGCCCTAGCCATTCCTCGGTACTTCTTGCTCCAAATTGACCATGCTAAGAAGGCAATCAAGTGAGTAAGCCGTCCATCTACATCAATCACAAAACCATCAGGAGCATTATCAGCAAACTTTTTGATATTGCCTTGTGCCCGAAGATAAGCATTAGACTTTTTGTCAATATTCCCTTTTTCATCTAACACTTCTGTCTTATACAGATACTTAGCAATTTCTCCGTCTGTCATGAATGGTCCATCTTCGATTTCAACTATCTTAACTTTTCCGATTGTAGTCATTTCTGTTTCCTTTCTAGCTGGCTAATCATCTTGTTCTACAAGAGGTAAGTATCCGTGTTTTTTGAGTGTTTCATATAGAAACTTACGCCCTTTTTGTTTCCAGGTAGTAGTAATTGATGTTCTCTCTTGACCTTTGCTATCTACATAGTTTTGAGTTCGGCTTCCAATATAACCTTTACCCATACATCTTGAATACAGTACCCATTGCTTATTGACTTTTCGTTGAATGCGTAACTCGTTTAAAATTCGATTAAATTTCACAGCACTAAATCCATAATCCTGTGCAATCTGGGTAATTAGAATATCATCAGGACTTTCAAGGATTAAATCAAGGTAAGTTGTTTTTTCAGTAGCTGCAGCAAGTTCAAGATTCAGCTGGCTATTTTCTTTCTCAAGTCCAAGTCGTGCTTGCCGTTCCTCTTTTAATTGTGTAGCAAGGCTAATGAGTGTATCTGGATTAAGCAACACTTCTTCAAGCTTTGCATCAGTCATATATGCTCCGTGCTTGCGGATTGTTGGGAGGACTTCAATAGCCAGCCAATCTGTGAATTTTTCAGATACAGCATTGTTTGCTTTGAATGCAAGCTTGTAAACCATAGGTTCGCTGATAAACGACCCTTTCCCCACTTCTGGGGAATTTGGCAGATAACTATTTACTCGTTCCCACTTAACATATTCTTTTCCATTTTTTACTTGAGTAATACCCATAGCCTTTGCGGCTTGTTCTGCACTAAATAGAATTTCTTCTCCCTCGACTTTAACGTCAAGATTGAATAACCCATTTGTAAAATTTTGTAATTCGTTCATATTTCGCCTTTCTAACTTGCCTTTCGTACGTAATTTTCGTATTTTTTACCTAAAAAAATATCATTATAATCTTTATCAAAAAATAATAAGTATTTTTTCAATAGTTGATTTTTAATATTCCCACTATCTTCTTCCATATTTTGAATAGTTCGCGATGATACTGAAAATTGTTCAGCTAACTCTGCTTGAGTCATTTTTTTTGATTCTCTTAATTCCTTAAGAGTCCATGCTTCTGCCATACTGGCTCCTTTCTGTGTGTGTATTTTTGTGTTCCCTTGGTATAATAACTATGAGCAGATATTTACGGTATTTGCTTATTACTATAGAAAGGAGGTATAAAGTTTGAAAAAATATTTAGTATCGTTTGAATATAGCAATGAACCAAACAATTCATTACATAAATCCATAAGGACTAAGTTAGAAAAGATTTCTCCAGATTATTGGGTTCAATTGTTTCCAGATTCGATTGCTATTAAAACGGATATAAATTCAGTTGATGAATTATACTCTTTATTAATTCCAGAAGCAGATCAATTACGTTTATTCATCGTTGAATTTGTTGGAATAATAGCGAACGAACAAAGAGCTACCAATGAACTTGATAAATTTGACTATTAAAGCGAACATCTTCTTACATAGTCATCGTAAAGAAGGGTATAATCTTCTTTAGAAATTGGCGGATATTTAAAGCTTAATCCTGTAAATATACTTTCAATTTCTTTTTTATCCATATTATATTCCTTTCCGCCCCTCTGGGGCTTTTTATTTGCCAAACTCGCTACTTACGCTGAGTTGAATACAACGTGTAACTACATTCACAGAAGCTCCGCAACAGTTTTGTTCGTTCGCTTGTTTGACTTTATGAGTTAATTATAATACGTTTTTTTCGTATTGTCAAGAACAAAATTTCTTTTTTTCGTATTTTTTGTTGTTTTTTCGTATTTTTTTTCGTATAATATATTTATGAAAAAAGAAATAAACAAACAAAGAATGCAAGCTATTTCTTCTAATATTACAAAATATAGGAAGGAACGAGGGATCACTCAAAAAGAACTCGCTGAGAATATTGGAATTACTCCTTCAACATTGAGTGATTATATCAACTTAAGAAGCGCTCCTTCTTTTGGAGTAATACAAAAATTAGCTGATTTTTTTGGAGTTCAAAAAACTGATATTGACTCTGAATATCAGTTGATAAATAATATTAAATCACCTGGTCAATCTTCAGTTTTATCTAAAATAACTCAAATTAGTTCAGAACTTGACGAGCCACGTCAGAAAATAGTCCTTGATACTGCTTCTTCTCAATTAGAAGAACAGAAAAAAGAACAGGCAAAGATTGTATCTATTAAAACTGAACAACAAAAACATGGCATTGACCTTGCCGATTTAGTAGATGATAGTAAAGTTGATTGGGACAAATGGGTTTCGTTTGATGGTAAGCCGTTGACTGATGAAGTTAAGGAAGCTATGAAACAAGCCCTTGGAAAGCAATTGGAAGACAAATAAGGAGGTTTCTATGAGCAGACAGGAGCTTTTAGAATATCTCCTAAAGGAAATTGAAAAATGTGGGTTTAAGATTGTTGATGTTGAATTTTTTCAAGTTCCCGCAGCCGTTAATGTTGATAATAAGATAATGATTTTCAATTCTAATGAAGCTTCCCCTTTTGAGGTCGCTCATGAATTAATACATATCCTAAATAAAGATAATCATCGTGGAGATTACTTTGACGCTACTAACCCTCAAGAAGTTAGAGCAAATCGTGAAGCCGTTCTACTTCTTTGGGAAATATTTGAAGCTAACGGGGGGAGCTACGAATATTTCAATGTGTTTGTAAATACAACAGATGCACCTTTTGAATTGGCAGAATCAATAGTCAAGAATGAATATATAGAAATGCATGAAGCTATTACTGAAATTTTTGAAGATGAAATAAAAGTTAGTATCAATAAGCAAGAAATGCATGATTATATTGTAGATTACATTAGTTATTTTGATGTAATTGAATCTGTTAATATTTATCAATTTTTGGATCGTTATCATCTAAGTCATAATTTCTATAATATGGCTGAAACAGAATTCCAGCAATTATTGGGCACTGTTTAATTTTAGGAGAAACTATGAAATTTGGAATGAGAAAGCCTAGCCTAGCAAAAAGTTTTAAAGCTAGAACAACTGCAAAATATAAACGAAAAGTAAAAAAAGCACTTATTCCTGGATATGGAAAAAAAGGCATGGGTTGTATTAAAAATCCGAAAAAAGCTGCTTATAACAAAGTTTATAAGAAAACAACTTTTTCGCTTTGGAACCTATTTAAATAAAAATAACGAGCAATACCCAGATCCTCAATAAAAGCTAGGGAAATAATGTGCACCATCACTATACTGGTAGGAGAAACTTATGGAAGTAAGCAAATTAAAAGATGCGTTGAAGTCACTTGGCACACGCATTGAAACTCTTGCACCAAGCATAACCAATGAAGAACAAACAAAAAATGCCTTCATTATGCCTTTTTTTCAAACGTTGGGATATGATGTCTTTAATCCTCTAGAATTTGTTCCTGAGTTCACCGCAGATGTTGGGATTAAAAAAGGTGAAAAAGTAGACTATGCGATGGTAATTGATGGTGCACCACAAATACTAATTGAATGTAAGTCTATAAATGAAAATTTAACAAATCATGATTCACAATTATTCCGTTACTTTGGTACTACAAGCTCAAAATTTGGTCTTCTAACAAACGGTAAAGAATATCGTTTTTATACAGACCTTGATGAACAAAATAAAATGGATTCGACACCTTTTTTGACTGTGGACCTTACTAATATTAAGGATAATCAATTTTTAGAATTGGCCAAATTCCACAAAGAAAATTTCGATGTTGATAAAATCACGTCTTCAGCTGCTGAATTAAAATACCTTAATAACCTAAAAGGATTTTTGACAGATAATTTGAACGATCCTTCAGAGACTTTTGTAGCATATCTCGTATCACAAATATACGACGGAATAAAAACAAAAAGTACACTTGAAAAATTTACTCCTATCATAAAAAAAGGATTTAATCAGTTTATTACTGAGAGGGTAAATGAAAAACTTTCAGCAGCATTAAATACAAGTGTAGAAACAAAAACTGTTGATGAAGTTGAAGAAATAACTGAAGTAGTTTCTGATGACAATGGAATTATTACCACTCCTGAAGAACTTGAAGCCTTTACTGTATTCAAAGTAACAACCAAAGATTTTATTGATCCATCACGTTTATATTATCGTGATACAAAGAGATATTTCGGGATATTAATTGATGATAACAGCCGTAAATGGGTATTTAGATTCTACCAAAAAGCAACGAAAAATCTAATTGAAATCCGCGATATCGGAACTTTTGAAATCTCTTCCCCACTAGATATAGCAGGATATCAAGATCAAATTAAAACGGCTATAGAAAATTATAATTAAAATAAAAAAAGCCGCCCAAGTTTGACAAACGATCGGGCCGGATTGAACTCACAAAACTACGAGTAATATCTTGAATCTCATTAAAAGCTAGATTAGGAGAAAATTTATGAAAAAAATAGCACTTATTGGAGTAACTGTGCTTACCGCTATTTCATTAGCTGCGTGTTCAGCAGGTAGTAATTCGGAGTCAAAGAATAGCAGTGAAAAGAGCACAACCGAATCAAGTAATAAACCTACGCTTGAAATTCCTGAGTCCGTTGTCGCAGATAGTTCAAAAACTGCTGAAATCACTGGTAAAACAACACCAAATACCAAAGTACAAATTGGCTATGGTATTATCGGTGATAAAGAGACCTCTGATAAAGATGGTAATTTTACTTTAAAATATGAACTAGACGAAGCAAATGATCAAGATACAGTTGAAATAACTGCAAAAAATAAAAATGGTAAAACTACTAAGGAAATTACTATCAAACAAAACCCTGAAGTAATTAAGAAAAAAGAAGCCGAAGCTAAAGCTAAAGCTGAGACTGAGGCAAAAGAAAAGGCAACAGCTGATTCTAAAGCAAAAGCCGATGCCGCAGCAAGAGAAAAAGCCACGGCTGACTCTAAAGCAAAAGAGGATGCAGCAAGAAAAGCAGCTGATGAAGCCGCGGCCCGAGAAGCGGCAATTCCTAGAGAATATAAGGATGCACTTAACAAAGGAGAGGACTACCTAAGTTACACCGCATTTTCAAAATTGGGTCTTAAAGAACAACTCTTATACGAAGGATATCCTGATGCTGCTGCTCAATACGCAATTGATAATATAAAGACTGATTGGAATATTCAGGCGTTAAAAAAAGCCCAAGATTATTTGAGCTATGATTCTTTTTCTGATGCTGGTCTAAGGGAACAATTAATTTATGAACAATTCACCTCAACTGAAGCTGAATATGCAATAGCAAACATTAATAAATAACATATATAAAAAAATCCGCCCTAACTTTGGACGGCAAGGGCGGATTTAATCTCAAATACAGTATAAACACTTCAAACGAAGGTCTTTTACTGTACTCAATTTTAGCAAGAAAGTGAGTAAAAATCAAATGTGGATAGTTAATCTAAAAAATGGCAAATTTAAATATTGTGAGAGATATATTGACCCATATTCTGAGAAAACAAAGACTGCAAGCGTAACGTTAGAAAAAGATACACCACAAGCTAAGAAACAAGCGATAAAACTCTTATCTGAAAAAATAGAGGATATCACTACTACTGACTCAGCTCAAAAAAATATAACTTTCGGCGAACTTCTCAATGAATGGTTCCCTTATTATCAGGCAAAAAATAAGAGAAAAACTTGGAAACAAGTTGACGGTAATTTAAAGAAGATACATACAATAATCTCTGATGATATGCTTATAAAAAATATAGATGGAAAACTGATAACTAAACTCATTGATGAAATGTACACATTTGGGACATACTCTTATAATTACACTAGTCAAATTCGAGCCTTGCTTTCAACAATTTTTAAATTTGCAATCAGTCGAAAATATTTATCAAATAATCCTGTAAAAGACACTGAAATACCTCTTAAGATAGAGGATAAAAATAAACAACGTGAAAAGATAGAAAACAAATACCTTGAACGAGATGAAGCTGAAAAAATAATATCATATTTAGCTAACAAAAAAAGGTGTTTGCTTCATTCTAGGATGTCAGAGTTCCTATGGCTTACTGGTTTGCGATATGGAGAGCTTCAAGCTTTAAAGTGGAATAACTATCATGACGGTTCGATAAGAGTTGAGGGAACGCTTGATAGCTTTATGCGAAGTATTACAGAAGCAGAAAAAACATCGCCTAAGACTTCTACCAGTTTCCGTGTAGTTGACTTACCAGATAGGGCCATAGAAATAATTGAAGAGAGAAAACAGTTCGATTTAATTCATTTCTCTGCTGAAGATGATGACTATATTTTCTTATCCAGTAGAGGAAATCCATTAGTATTGAACTCATTTAATTTAAAATTAAAAGAAGCTGCAAAAGCGAATCATATCGACAAAGAAATTTCATCTCATATTTTTAGGCATTCTCATGTTTCACTTCTCTCAGAACTCGGTATGCCATTAAAATCTATCATGGAAAGAGTTGGACATTCTGATGCAAAAGTAACTCTTAAAATATATAATCACGTTACTAAAAAGGCAAAAAAGGATATTGTTGATGCACTTAATAATTTATAAAAAAAGAACCTGCTATAAAACAGGTTTTTTATTTTTGCTACTTTTTTGCTACTTTTACCAAATCTACTAAACATTAATGCTTATAAAATCAGTTATATCAACACTCTATTTTTTGAAGTTATCCATGAGATCCATGAAATCATCAAAAAGATAGCTGGCATCGTGAGGTCCAGGAGCTGCGTCTGGGTGAAATTGGACTGAAAAAGCTGGGAAGTGTTTGTGACGTACTCCTTCAACTGAGTCGTCATTGATTTCAACATGGGTAATCATTAGGTCTTCAGGTAAGTTTTCTGATGAAACGGCATATCCATGATTTTGTGAGGTGAAGTCAATTCGTCCTGTTGCAATTTCACGAACGGCATGGTTAAATCCACGGTGTCCAAATTTCATTTTGTAGGTTTTTGCTCCATTTGCAAGACTAAATAATTGATGACCTAAGCAAATACCGAAAATCGGAATTTTACCTTGAATTTCTTTAATCATTTCAATTGCTTCTGGTACATCTGTTGGGTCACCAGGGCCATTAGTCAACATAACACCATCAGGTTCCATTTCCAAAATTTCTTTAGCACTGGTGTTGTATGGGACAACGGTGAGATTACATTCCCGTTTTGAAAGTTCACGTAAGATACTGTGTTTCAAGCCAAAGTCAACAACGACAACTTTTCTGCCTGTATTTGGTGATGGATAAGCGGTCGTCGTACTACTTGTTTCAACTTGATTTGTTGGTAATACTGTCGCTTGAAGTTGGCTCATTTGATGCTCTACTTCATCTCTTGCTTGTACAAGTGAGGCCTTCATAGTGCCGTGTTCTCGAACAATTTTAGTAATCGCTCGAGTATCCACACCTGTAATTCCAGGAATATTTTTTGCTTTTAAAAATTCATCAAAAGACATTTGCATCCGCCAGTTCGAAGGACGGCGAGCTGCTTCATGAACAACTACGGCTTTACAGGTTGGATGAATTGATTCATAATCATCTCGATTGACGCCATAATTTCCAACAATTGGATAAGTGAAAGTCAAAATTTGTCCGTTATATGATTGGTCAGTGATTGATTCTTGATAGCCTGTCATTCCTGTATTAAAGACAAGTTCACCTGTAACATCCAAGTTTGCCCCAAGGGATTCTCCCTCAAAAATGGTTCCGTCTTCTAAAATTAAAAGTCTTTTGCTCATAATAAATATTTCCTTTGAATTTTGCTTTAGCAATTATTTTTTCTTGTTGTCAGCGCTTTGAATTATTTAGCTTTTTTTCCAGCAAGAATTGCTTCAAGAATTGCCATTCGCGTATAAACACCATTGCTCATTTGTTGAACAATCCGACTTTGTGGGCTTTCAACAAGGTTGTCAGCAATTTCAACATCCCGATTGACTGGAGCTGGGTGCATGATAATGGCTGTTGGTTTCAACATTTTTGCTCGTTCTTCTGTCAGTCCAAAATGATTATGGTAGCCTTCTTTAGAAAAGCTTTCGCCACTATCATGACGTTCGTGTTGAACGCGTAAGAGCATATGAACGTCAAGTTCTGGCAAAATTCGGTCTAGGTTGGCATAATGACCGTAATCATCAAATTCTTCACTATACCATGCTGCTGGGCCTGTAAAGTAAAGTCTAGCTCCTAATTTTTGGAGCATCATCATATTAGATTTGGCGACACGTGAATGGGTTAAATCTCCGGAAATTGCGATTTTTAAACCTTCAAATTTGCCAAATTCTTCATAAATGGTCATCAAGTCAAGTAAACATTGACTTGGATGTTGCCCTGAACCATCTCCACCGTTAACAATCGCACAATGAATATTATCTGAATTCACTAATTCTTCATAGTAATGTTCTACTCCTGAACGTATAACACAGATATCAACGCCAAGTGCATCAAGTGTTAAGACGGTATCGTAAAGAGTTTCTCCTTTACTAATTGAGCTTGCTTGCGCATCAAATTCAAGAACATCTAAGCCTAATTTACGCTCAGCAATATGGAAACTATGGTGCGTTCTTGTAGAATTTTCAAAGAAAAGATTTGAAGCAAAAGTTTGTTTTTCTAAATCAAATTCTGCTGTTCCTGCTTTGAAAGCTGAGGCTCTTTTGATAAGTCCCATGACTTCATCAACACTCAATTTTTCCATACTTGTGAGGTTTTCGAGTTGAACTAATCCATTTTTTACTGACATGAGGTCTCCTTTACCCTGACTGTGTGCTCTCTGTCACAACAGTTTTATTGACAATATATTTGATTGTTTTGTCAGTAAACTGACAAAATTTTTATCTACTGATGGAAATCTCGATAGGATTTCTATCAGTTATAAGTTCACTTTTTTAATTACTGACGATTCTGTCAGTAATTTTGAATCTTTTAAATTTCGCTAGGATCTTTTGGCAAGACAAGATTTAAAACAATTCCGAGAATTGTTGCAATGGCTACTGATGAAATTTGTAAATTTTGAGTGATATTAATAATCATTCCACCAATCCCGATAACAAGAACAACTGAGCTGATTAGTAAGTTTCGTTTGATATCAAAATTAACTTTATTTTCAACTAAAATTTTCAAACCAGAAGCTGCAATTACTCCAAAAAGGGCAATTGATGCTCCCCCGATGACGGGTGCTGGAATTGATTGCAAGAGTGCTGTAATTTTCCCAATGAATGAGACAACGATAGCAAGAACGGCAGCTCCAGCAATAACATAAATCGAATGAATTTTTGTAATTGCCATAACTCCAATATTTTCACCGTAAGAGGTCACCGGCGGTGCACCAATAAATCCGGCGATGATTTGAGCTAGACCGTCACCAGTTAATGTTTTTTCTAATCCTGGTTCTTTAAAGTAATCTTTTTTAGTTAATGAATTCAAAACCATAATGTGGCCAAAATGCTCAGTCATTGTGACAAAAGCAATCGGTGCCATTGTCAAAATTGCTGACGGATAGAAGGCCCACTTGTAATTGGCAAATGGAATTTCCATTGGTGGAATGGTCAGCCACTTAGCATGTGAGATTCCAGTAAATGAAACAATGTTCATCCCTGTAATCTTACCAATAATCATTGCTGCAACATATCCTGTGATGATTCCAAGTAAAATTGGAACAACTGACAGAAATCCTTTGCCATAGATACTGTAAATGACAATAGATAACACAGTGATGAGGGCAATAATGATATAAGCTAAACTGTATCCTTTTAAATTTGCAACGTCCGTGTACATGGCATCATTAATTGCTGTTGGAGCAAGTGATAATCCAATGACCATAACGATTGGCCCAACGACGATTGGCGGTAAAACTTTGTCAATCCAGCCTTTACCTGCAAATTTTACAATTAAAGCGACAATCAGGTAAACCAATCCACCGGTCATTGCCCCTTGAGCAATGGCTGGCATTCCACCATTTTTCATCAGTAAAGTCATCGCACCAATATAGGCAAAGCTTGAACCCATGTAAGCTGGCACTTTAAATTTTGTAACACTCATGTGTGCAAGTGTACCAAGTCCAGAACTCAAGAGGGCAATGGCTGGGTTAATCCCAACTAAAATTGGCACCAAAACCGTTGAGCCAAACATGGCAAACAAATGTTGAAATGAGAGACCAAACCACTGACTTGCAGCTGGTTTCTCATCAACTTTTAAGATAATATCATTATCGTGCACTTTTTTCTCCTAAAACTCTAAGTTGAATATTTGTTAATTCTTTCGTCAGTAACTGACAGCATATTTTTTACTTTAAATTACTGACAGAAATTTTTTAATCTTCACGTTTAATTAAAATACTGTCATTGCCATCGTGTTCAGACATTTGAACAATGATTTCTTCATCACGACCTGTTGGAATATTTTTCCCAACGTAGTCTGCACGAATTGGCAATTCACGATGTCCACGGTCAACTAATACAGCCAATTGAACACGAGCTGGACGACCGAGTTTTACAATTCCATCAATTGCCGCACGGATTGTCCGACCTGTGTAGAGCACATCATCGACAAGAATGACATCTTTTCCTGTAATATCGATGTCAATTTCTGTCGTGTCTTCTTGAGCTTGTTTGTCATCACGGAATGGACGTGTATCCAACTCACCAAAAGGAATTTCCAAACCTTCTAATTGTTGCAAACGTTCTTGGATTCTTTTTGCTAAATAAACACCACGTGTTTTAATCCCAATCAAAACCAATTTGTCCAGCTCTTTATTACGTTCAATAATCTCGTAAGTGATACGTGTAATTGCACGTTTCATTGTGATTTCGTCAATAATTTCTTTTCTAGCCATTGTGGCTCCTTTCATTCTTGATGATCAATTGGTCAGTAAACTAACAAATCTTTCATTTAGCGATTTAGCTTCCATTTCTAAGTTGTCCATTAACATACAAAAAACCTGCACTCAAAAGAGAATGCAGGTAGGTATCAGAAAATGGACAGTATCCATCATATTATTACATTATTAATTTCTGACCTTGCCTGCCTCTCTGGACAATCTTAAAGGTTAGATAGATTATAGCAAAGTTCTCGCCACTTGTCAAAAATTATTTTTTATTTAGAGAATAAAGTCTTGAAAGTGATTATAATCAAAAATAGACAAGATGACATCATTAAAAGAAAAATTAATTTCCAAACAAAAGCAGGGATTATTTGAAATTTCTCATGGAGTAAATCTGCATCAGAAAGTTCTTCATTTTTATGAAAAATTACTCTAAGGTCAATAAATGCCCCTAAAGTCAGAAAACCAATTAAAGCTCCACCCATAAAATTAAAAATCTGAATTTGACCAAAATAAAGCAAAGCCCCTGTAATTAAAATTCCTAGCAAACAAATCAAAAAGCCATACCAATTTTTAATGACGATGAGAACAGAAAGGCTGACTATCAACAGACTTATAAGAATGAATTCTGGATGATTGATAATCAAAAACCAGCTAAAGAGACAGCCAAAAAGTAAAGGCATTGGATAGCCCATCAATAAAACAAAGAAGCTTCTCCCACCACCACTTGTTTGGGTGAGGCCGGAACTATCATGATTAAGATGAATTCTATAAACTTTACCAAAAGTAATTTTCGCCGCCAGAGCATGACCAAATTCATGTAAAAGCGTCACTAAAATTCTTAATAAGGGATAAAGAAAGATAGCTATTAAAAGCCCACAAATCAAACCTAATAAAATTATTTTTTGCTGGTCACTAAAGTCTGCGATTCTTTCAAAGGCAGAATAAATATATTGGATAAAATCTTGCAAAACTTCTCCTTTCAGTTTATCATAACAAAAATAACTTAAAATAAAATATTTAAAGAAAGCTTGACAAATATATTATAAAATTATAATATAATAATATGATTAACGAAAAAGATATTGCTGAATTTTTTAAACTTTTCTCTAACGACGGACGTTTAAAAATTATTTCCAGCCTAGCCACTGATAACCTAACCGTAAATGAGATTGTTGAAAAAACACAACTTTCTCAATCTCTTGTCAGTCAACAACTAAAACTTTTAAAAAATGCACGGATTTTAACGAATGAAAAAATTGGAAAAACGGTCACTTACAGTATCTATGACCGCCATATTTTACATCTTTTGAAAGATGTTGCAGAACATTTAGATGAACAAGAGGGAGGAAATCATGAGCCTTAAAAATAAACAAATAAAAAGCGAGCATGACCATAATCATCTGGATAAACTTGTCTCACAAAACGTCACAATCGTTTTTGCTTTAAACCTCTTCTTTGCGATTTTAGAATTTATTTTTGGGGTGCTCTTTAATTCTACGGCTATTTTATCTGATGCCGTCCATGACACAGGAGATGCCGTTGCTATCGGTTTAGCCTGGTTTTTCCAAAAATTCTCTAAAAAACGAGAAGACAAACACTTCTCTTTTGGTTATCAACGTTTTAGTTTACTCGGCGCCTCACTCACAAGTGTCATTTTAATTACGGGGAGTTTCATTGTGCTTTTCGAAGCCGTTCCTAGATTTTTCAACCCTCAACCTGTAGAAGCAACAGGTATGCTTGGTTTGGCTATTTTTGCAATTGTCGCCAATGGTTTTGGTGCATGGCTTTTGGCTCGTGGTTCCTCACGAAATGAAAGTATTTTAAATCTTCACGCGCTCGAAGACGTTTTAGGTTGGCTGGGAGTCCTCATTGTTTCAATCGTCCTTCATTTTGTAAAATGGTACTGGCTCGACCCACTTCTTTCTATTCTAATTGCTTTGTTCATCTTATCCAAAGCCATTCCAAAATTCTGGGGAACTTTACGTATTCTTCTTGAATCAGTCCCCGAAGATATTGATTACAAAAATCTTCTAAGAGCCCTTGAACAACTTCCTGAAGTACTTGCTGTCACACAACTTATCATTTGGTCAATTGACGGTGAGCAAAATGCAGCAATGATTCATATTGTGATTCCCGAAAATCAAGATTTCTCAGATGCAAAAATCGCTGTTCGTAAGCTTTTAGAAAGTGAGAAAGTTTGTCGCTCAGCCATTGAACTTGATGAAACTACTGACGAACATAAAAAACATGTTCAATATGAAATTTAATTACTGACAGAACTTATCAATTTATAAAATTACTGATGAATTAAAAGACTCGACTTTTTATAAGCCGAGTCTTTTATTATTTTTAACGAATTTGTCCTGTGCCATCAATCAGATATTTTGTTGAGGTTAGAGCCTCTAAGCCCATTGGCCCTCTGGCATGAAGTTTTTGAGTTGAAATGCCAATTTCAGCACCTAAGCCAAATACAAAACCGTCAGTAAATCTTGTAGACGCATTGACATAAACGGCTGCCGCATCAATTTCATCTTGAAATTTTTGCGCATTGAAATAATCATGAGTGACAATGCTTTCTGAATGACGACTTGAATAAGCATTAATGTGCTCAATTGCTTCATCCAAATTATCAACCGTTTTTACTGACAGAATATAATCTAAAAATTCTGTCCCAAAATCATCGTCAGTTGCAGGAATTCCAGCTGACAGAACTTTCAGCGCACGCTCGTCAGCACGAAATTCAATTTCATGAACTTTATTGATTTCATTTTCCAACTTTGGTAAAAATTCGTCAGCAATTTTTGCGTGAACCACTAAACTTTCGGCTGCATTGCAAACACTAGGACGCTGTGTTTTGGCATTTATCACAATTTTTGTCGCCATTTCTAAATCAGCAGATTCATCAACAAAAATTGTACAATTACCCACCCCAGTTTCAATAACAGGAACCGTTGCTTTTTCTTTGACACGGTTAATCAATCGCGCTGACCCTCGCGGAATCAGAACATCTAAAAATTTATCTGCCTGCATCATTTTTTCTGCTTCAGCATGACTTGTGTCAGATAACAATTCAACTGCTCCGTCAGTAATTTTTGCTGACAGCAAATTTTCCTTAATAATTTCAACTAAAACCATATTAGAATAAATCGCGTCAGACCCACCGCGTAACAAAACAGAATTTCCTGTTTTAAAACAAAGAGAAAAAGCATCGATAGTCACATTTGGACGACTTTCAAAAATCATTCCAACAGTGCCAAGTGGCACTCTTTTTTGCAAAATCTTAAGTCCATCAAGATTAGTGAAACCTTGCAATACTTGCCCAATTGGGTCAGGAAGTTCTGCAACTTGTCTCAACCCTGTTGCCATATCAGAAATTCTTTGCGCATTTAGACGCAAACGGTCAACCATAATCTCAGAAATTCCATGTTCCAGAGCGTTAGCCAAATCTTTTTCATTCTCAGAAATAATTCTGTCAGTATTTTCGATAAGGCTGTCAGCTAAATTTTGCAAAAAAACATTTTTGTCAGCAGTTGCTAGCATTGCTACTTCTTTGCTCGCCTTTTTAACCTTTAATCCAAGTTCTTCAATCATCGTTTTATCCTTCTTTCTCAAGATTTTTGATGAAAATAAGTCCCAATCTCACGTCCTTCGATAATTTCTTTAATCTCTCGAATCCGTTCGCCATTGGTCAGAACCATTTCTTGACCATTTTCAAATAAAATCTGTGCAGCCGCCAATTTTGAAGTCATCCCGCCAGTTCCAAAACGCGAACCGGCACCACCAGCCATTTGACGTAATTCATCAGTAATTTCATGAATTTCATTAAAAATTTTCGCATCATCATAAATCGTTGGATTTTTATCAAAAAGTCCATCAATATCTGACAGCATAATCAATAAATCAGCATTCACTAATTTAGAAACAATCGCTCCCAATTTATCATTATCACCAAATTTTGTTTGATGATCCATTTCATCAACCGCAATAGCATCATTTTCATTAATAATTGGAATAATTCCAAGCCCAAGTAACGCATTTAGTGCATTTTCAGCATTCTCACGACTCGTTGGAAAATCAGTCACATCACGTGTCAAAAGTAACTGAGAAACTTTTTGCGAATAACGACGAAACATTTGCGTATAAAGACTCATCAATTCAACCTGACCGATTGAAGCCAAAGCCTGCTGGTCAGCAATCCCTTTGGGACGTTTATCTATACCAAGCACATTCAAGCCAACTCCAATCGCTCCAGAAGTCACCAAAATCACTTCATAACCTTTATTATTCAAATCAGATAAAACAAAAGCCAACTCGTCTATATTTGATAAATTTATTTTTCCATTTGGCAAAATCAACGAACTCGTTCCAATCTTAACTACAATTCGTTTAACACTCAAAATATTTTTTCTTGTCATAATCATTTATTATAGCAAGATATTTCAACAAATACGAGAGTAAAATGATTAAATTTCTACTTTTTATTATTTTATTCTACAACTAGAATTTTATAAAAAAAGTGCTTTTGAGCACTTTTTATTTTCCATACCCCACTAGCTATTTTTTGTCTCTTTTTCAGCTAACATCTTCTTAACAAAATCAGGCATTTCCCCTCTGACAGCTCCGTCAGTAGACTTTTTTATTGATTTAGCCACTTGATTTTCATATTCAGAAGTTGTTTTTTCATGACCATCTAATCGTTTCTCTCCCACCAAATTTTGAATGGATGTAATATCCTGCGAAACTTCTAAACAGCCCAGATATTCTCCTGTTTCTTCATCACGCATTGCAAAATATCGAATATAAATTTTCTTATTAAAACGATGTAAATCAATCCAAAAATCAGCTTGATCGCGTGTTCCAGATTTAAAATCTTCTAGGATTTTTTCTACTACCGCCATTGATTTTGGCGGGTGGCAATCAATAACACGTCGACCAATTACAGATTTAGCTCGTGGAAAAATTCGTTCTCCTCCCGAGAAAAAGCGAACGATATCTTCTTTATCAACAAAACTTAGATCAACCGGTAAAACATTAAACAAAGCCGTCAACTCATTGAGGTGTAACATGCCAGTTGGCAAAACAACCACTCCCTCACTTGTAACTTTTTCCCAATCATATTGCCGCTTAACTCTTTTAGGTTTGCTTACTTCTAAACCAGATTCCTTAGCAATAGCCTCTGTCATTGCTTTAGCAGATTCAATCGCCGCCAATCTTTGAGGTTCATGCTCTTTTTCCTTTTCAATTGACTCTTTAGAAGCTTTCCATTTTAAAGGTTCCGCAATGAATGCATAGCCAATCTCTTTAGAATCCTCCTCTATTTGTTCCCAATCTTTTAAAGAAAAGACATCCAAGCACATTGGAATCATAATTGCTTCTTCTTTAAAAATCATTTCTTCAATTTCCGTCAGTAAATTTTCTAGCATTTCACGTAATGGGTTCAAAGCTGTTTTATCTGTTTTTAAATAAACAATTACTTCTTTAATCATCTCACGAACACTATCATCTACACCCCACATAACTTTTGGTGGCGCTGTGATTCCATATTTTTCCATAAAAGAAAAAATTAAAGTTTCTTTTCTAGCATAATGTTTGTCAATATTATACAAATCAATAACCGCTGCAAGTAAACGTTCTTTATAAGACCAATCTCCTTTTTCAATCTTTGAAAAAACCCACCGAATTTCATCATTTAATAGCGATGTAATCACTTGATTTTCAAGTTTCATTGTATGAATAGGATGTCCTGGAGTATTTTCTTCTAAAGATGATTTATGAATATCTGTAATAGCCCCTTTAAAGACAGCTGCATGAACATTACATAATTTTTGAATTTCAGAGGGATTGAGCCCCCCTTGGATCAATGCCTTTTCAGCACCAGTTATTTCCGAAACATCTACACCATCAAATTCTTCATTAAAAATTTTTTTGGCGTCCTCAAACGTCCCCCCTTCGTGTAAGAGTGTCAATATTTCAACAATTCTTTTTTGGCGCTCAATTGTAGTCGATTTATTCATATTTGTCATTATTCTTCCACCTTCTACTTTGAAAACTCAAAACCAGCCTCAGCAAAAGCAATAACAATTTTATCCCAATCGATATGTTTCATTTTTGCTCCCATTGGAATTGTCGCCATCCTTCCAGCAGTCTGTAGCATTCCAGGCATTTTTATCTCATGAAAACCCAAACCATCCATTAAATCAATAATTTCAGGGTGTTCTGTTGCTAAATCATAAAGTTTAGCATTTATATCCAGTTGAATCATTCTAATCTCCTTTTCAAATGTCAAAATTTTGTAAAAAAACTTTGACATCTTATCTTATTCTAACAAAATATTAGTCTCATTAAAAGATAAAAAAAGAATCTATAAACTATAGATTCTCATGAATTATTAATAAATAATTTGAATGAAGGCTAGTGAAAATACTCCCACAAGCACAATAACTAATAAGTTTTTTGTCAAAATAGCTGCTAAAACCGTTGGAATTGAAGCAAGTAAATTATTCCAGTTAACCGATGGTAAATGACCTAAATGTTGAATAAAAAGATTTGAAATCCATAAGGCTGACATAATAACTACCGGCACAAAACTTAAATATTCCACAACTATTTGAGGCAAACTCATTTTTTTTAATAAAATAAAAGGTAGAACTCTTGAAATCCAAGTTACAATAGCGCATCCAATAATTGTTAATGATATAAATTCAAAAGAAGACACGTTTTACCCCCACACCTAAAGCACAAGCAATTAAAGTAACAAATAAAACTAACAAGTTGCTTGGCAAAAATATCAAACCAAAATAAAATAGAACCAAGGTAATTCCAACCATGACTAACTGTAGCATTAAACCCAAAGTTTTATCACTAATAAGTTGCAAATAAAGTAAGCCAATAAACATTGCGATAACTGCGAATCCCAAACCTAATTTTTCTGGATTTGCTAGTAAATTCCCTAATAGAGCTCCAATAGCACTGGCTAATGCCCAAACTAAATAGGCTAGTAAATTTGATGCATTAAACCAAGAAAAATTCAGTTTACCCTCAGTATAATTTTGTTTATTCATTCCTAAAGCAAAACTTTCATCGGTCAATAATGTCCCAAGTAAAATATTTTTCAGTAAACTTTCATTTTTAAAATATGAAGCCGTCGTCATGCTCATTAAAATAATTCGTGAATTAACTAAAAATACACTTAATACTATTGACATAATAGGACTATGAGTTGCTAGCATACTAACCATGATAAATTGTGCTGAACCAGCGTAAACAATCAATGAGAGTAATAAAATTACCCAAACGCTAAACCCCTCGCTGTGCCCTATCATCCCAAACGCAATTCCTATCCCAATATATCCAAAAACTGTCGGCATTGTATCTTTCAAGCCTTGTTTAAAAGTTAATTCCGAATTCATATTCCCCTCACTCCCTAAAAGATTATATCTAACCATTATCACATAAATATTAACTAACTGTCAATAAAAATTTATTAATCACTTGATTTTTGCAAGGTATATTGCTATAGATTTCATTTTTTCAATGATATAATCAAATTAATAACAATATCAATCTTAGAGGAGGAAGACTATGGCAACAATTAGTATTTTTGGTAAAGGAAAAATGGGAAAAGCAATCGGTGATAATTTTAGTTCATCTGGTAATAAAGTCAACTATATCTTATCAAACTCATCTAAAACAGAATTGGGTGAAATTGTTGTTTTAGCTGTTCCCTATGTCGCAATTGCTGGAATCATCCAAGAATATTCGACTGATTTACAAGGAAAAATAATTATCGATATTACAAATCCCGTTGATTTCACAACATTTGATAGTCTATTAGTGCCTTCGGATACTTCTGCTGCGGCTCTCATTGCTAAACAACTCCCAAATTCAATGATTGTTAAGGCTTTTAATACGACTTTTTCCGATACATTGGCAACAAAAAAAGTGGCAAATGAACATCAAACAACAGTTTTACTCGCTAGTGATAGTCAGGAAGCAAAAGAGACCATTATTAAAGCTCTTGAAAATAGTGGTTTGAGTCTATTAGACGCTGGTTCACTAAAAAGGGCTCGCGAACTGGAAGCTATTGGTTTTCTGCAAATTACTTTAGCTGCTTCTGAAAAAATTTCTTGGGACGGTGGTTTTGGAATTTTCAAATAGTCGCTTAAAAATTTAAGTCTTGTTATAATTAAATAACAAGGCTTTTTATTTTATAAATAAATATCATCAAGGAGTAGAATAATGACTACATTAACAAATGAACCAACAATGAAAATCAGAGCATTGGAACGGACAGATTTAAAAAATATTCATATCATCAATAATAAAGCTGAAACAATGCGGCTATGGTTTGAAGAACCTTATGAATCACTAGACGAGTTAACCAGTCTTTATGATAAACATATCCATGATAATACTGAACGTCGCTTTGTAATTGAAGCCAATGATACTTTTATTGGAATTGTGGAACTTATGTCTATTGATTACATTCATCGTACCTGCGAAATTCAAATCATTATCATTTCAGGTTTTTCTGGAAAAGGCTACGCTCAAAAAGCGTTAAAAACAGGTGTTGACTATGCTTTCAATACTCTAAATATGCATAAAGTTTATTTATGGGTAGATATTGATAATGCTCCTGCTGTTCATATCTATAAAAAATTGGGTTTCAAAATTGAAGGAACGATTAAGGAACAATTCTTTGCTGGCGGTAGATATCATGATAGCTACTTTATGGGGATTCTTAAATCCGAATATACTCAAAGAGAAAAAGCGGTTAAATAAAAAAACAGGAGAACTCCTGTTTTTATTTAGCGTTTTTTCTTACCTTTTTTCATTTTCTTTTGAGCACGTTTCATGGCTTGTTTCATAGCAAACTCAGTTGCTTTACCTTTTAAACCACCACCAAACATAGAACTCATATCGGGCATCCCATTTGCTGAACCATTGCCCATCATCCCTTGTAAATCACCCAAAGATGACATATCGGGCATTCCAGAACCTGCAGGCATATTCGGCATTTGTCCACCGGCTCCACCCATCATTTTTTGCATCATAGCATTCATATCACCATTCATGATTCCTTGCATCATTTCTTTGGACTGATTGAATTGCTTAATGAATTTATTTACTTCAATAAATGAATTTCCAGAACCTGCGGCAATCCGACGACGACGGGCTGGTGACAGTTCAGCCTCTAAATGACGTTCTGCCGGTGTCATTGACAAGACCATTGCTCGTTTTCTGGCAACATCCTTAGGATCAACTTTAACCTTATCTAAACCAGGCATTTGTGACATTCCTGGAATCATTTTCATAATATCTTCCATTGGTCCCATATTTGTCACTTGATCAAGTTGTTCAACAAAGTCCTCATAATCAAAACGGTTTTCAGCCATTTTTTCAGCGAGTTTTGCTGATTGTTCTTCGTCATAATTTGCTTGAGCCTTCTCAATTAAGGTGAGCATATCACCCATTCCAAGAATTCGTGAACTCATTCGATCAGGATAGAAAACTTCAAGGTCTGTTAATTTTTCACCAGTCCCTGTAAATTTAATTGGTTTTCCTGTAATTTCACGGATTGATAATGCCGCACCACCACGTGTATCACCATCAAGTTTAGTGATAATCACACCTGTAATGTCCAATTTTTCATCAAAAGTCTTGGCAACTTGTGCTGCAACTTGACCAGTCATTGCATCAACAACAAGCAAAATTTCAGTTGGTTCAGCAAGTGCTTTAATCTCTTGCAATTCGTTCATTAAAGTGTCGTCAATTTCAAGACGACCTGCAGTATCAATCAAAACATAGTCTTTACGTTCTTCTTGAGCTTTTAAGAGACCATTACGAACAATATTAACTGGTTTTTCAGCAGTTCCTTCATCATAGACAGGAATTTCAAGCTGTTCACCTAAGGTTTTTAATTGGTCAATCGCTGCTGGACGATAAACGTCGGCTGCAATCATTAAAGGGCGAGCATTTTGCTCTTCTTTGAGTTTTTTGGCAAGTTTACCAGCAAAAGTTGTTTTACCTGCCCCTTGCAACCCAACCATCATGATAATTGTTGGAATTTTAGGAGATTTAAGTAATTCAGCTTCGCCACCACCCAAAATAGCTGTTAATTCTTCATCAACAATTTTAATTACTTGTTGAGCTGGGTTTAATGCTTCTGATACTTCAACACCGACAGCTCGTTCACGGATTGCCTTAATAAATTTCTTGACAACTGGGAGAGCAACGTCGGCTTCAAGGAGAGCAACTCGGATTTCTTTTGTAATTTCTGTGACGTCTGTCTCAGTAATTTTTTTCTTTCCACGTAGATTTTTAAAAACGTTTTGTAAGCGTTCAGTTAAGTTTTCAAATGCCATATTTTATAATCCAATTCTATTTTTTACAATTACTTCATTATAACATTTCTTTAGCTAAAATTGAATACATCAAAAGTTCTAGTCGATATCTTTTTTCACTCTTTTTTTCTTTTTAAATAATATAAATATGAAAATAAAACAAGCTCCTAAAATTGTTATTAGTCCAATGAGAAGATTGTCACTTATAAGACCATGTTTTTTTAAAAGAACAGTTTTCTTTAAAATATTATTGTCGCTATCAAGTATTTTAGAATTAAATTCAGACCTTTTAAAAAAAACTTTATTTTTATCTTTAGCAATAGTACTCGTTTTATTATTTTGACTCCGATCACCATTTTCATTATCTAGAACTTTATCTGGAACTGTTTTAGAATCTTCCATAGTCTCTACTTCTTTGTTAAAAGATAAGTCAAGAGCAGTTATTTGTCCTAAATTTTGACTTTCATCATTTTTTTGAGGAGTTTTGATCAGTTTTTCTTCGCTTACTGTATTTGAATTTTCATTTTTTTCATTCGTCACTTTTGATTTGCTTGGTAAGGTGTAAATTACTGATAGTTTTTGGCTAGTCAGAGAATTGACGTGAGTTTTGTTACTTATGGAATTTAATTGACCTAAAATTGACTCTATATTATTATTTGATTTTACTTCATCAGAAGAATTTGACTGATTATCTTCATTTTGTGGGTGAGAAGTTGAGTTTATAATTGATAATGATGAACTTCTCTTATTTGTTGAGCTTTTAGAGCTTTCTAAAATTGCTTGTGATTGTATTGAAGACACGTTGTTTTCATTTGAATTTGAAGATGGCAAACTATGAGAAACCTCTGAACTATTGTCTCTTTGTGCCTCATTAGATATATATAAACATCCTGTTTCTGATGATTCTGAGTTATTATTTGAATAACTAGTTAGATTAGAGGCAGCAAAATTTTCTGATGACGAATTATTAAAAGTTATCGGATTGTTGATTCCTACTATTGTATTCAGTAGATTCGACTGACTCTCTTTTGGTTGTGAGCTAGAAGTTGTGCTGACAGGTGAACTTATGCTACTTTTTGGGTTAGTAGACATCTCATGGTCTGTTGAGTTTTCTTGAACTGAATTTGAAGAAGAAACTTTCTTAGGATTTTCTGATATATTATTTACTTCACTTGGTCTGGACGAAATAGTTTGATTCGTTTCCAAATTAGGGATACTACTAAGGTTTGAAGAATCTGAACCTAAACTATCATTTGAATCACTATTTAAAAGATCTGAAGAATGAGTTGATGAATTATTATCTACTTTTGTTGCTTCGGAAGAATTAGACTGATTAGTTGCTAATTCTGAGTTGGAAGTTAAACTCATACTTGATGATGGTGAATTTATACTGCTCATTGAATTGCTTGAAACTTCAGAACTTGTTTGATTTGAAGTCGAAACGGCTCCTGAAGTAGATATTTCCGTGCTATCCTTTGTAAGATTATCAGAACTAGATTGATTTATTCCTAAATTATCAACTGTGCTTGTACTGGATAAAACTGAACTTAAATTATTGTTTACGGAGGCTAAGGAATTATTAGCTACTTCTGCTACATTAGAGAAATTTGACGAACTAGTTGTTGATTCCAAAACAGAAGTCGAACTTATGTTTGAGGGGAATAAACTGATACTACTATTTGAATTGGTTGAAGCTTCAGAACTTGTTTGATTTGAAGACAAAAAGGCTCCTGAAGTAGATATTTCCGAGCTATCCTTTGTAAGATTATCAGAACCAGATTGATTTATTCCTAAATTATCTGCTGTGCTTGTACTGGATAAAACTGAACTTGAACTATTGTTTACGGAAGCTAAGGAATTATTAGCTACTTCTGCTACATTAGAAAAATCTGACGAATTAGTTGCTGATTCTGAATCAGAAGTTGAACTTATGTTTGAGGGGGATAAACTGATACTACTATTTGAATTGGTTGAAGCTTCAGAACTTGTTTGATCTGATACTGAATTACTTTCAGTCGGATTTGATGATGGTAAAATATTGGTTATTTCTGAACTATTATTCGTTTCGTTGATATTGGAAGAATTAGAATGCTCACTTTCTTCGTTAGAGGACATACTCGAACCTAATGAGGATTGGTTTGAATCCTTTTCACTATTTGAATTGGAATTGATTTGGTTTGAAGAAGACAAACTATTTGAGTTTTCTGAATCATAACTGATTTCTGCTGTACTGGAAGCTCCTGACTGACTATTCTCTGTTTGTGAGCTAGAAATACTACTATCTAAAGAAGAGATTGAATTTAAAGTATTATCTGTAACACTACTCGCTTCAGATATTGGATAGAGTGAAGCCGAATTTGCCTCTTGTGTCGATTCTGAACTGGCAACATCAACTTGCTCTACTGAATTGGAAGAAGAGACAAGGGTTGTATCTGCATTTTCTGTACTCACAGAAGTCGATTGTGAACTGTCAGAATTTATCCAACTTTTATCAAAAAGACCACTAGAATTGACAGAAATTGTCCGAATTCCATCTGTCGGTAAATCTGATAACTGACCAAATAAAGGACTCGTTTTATTGAATACGTCATCAGCCAAAGTCACTCCAATTCCCAAAGTCAAGCTTTGAACGGGACTCCCAGAAAAGGCCGCTGAATCTACTATTGTCAATGATTCATCAGCAAATTCTATTGTAGTGATTTGGTTACTTTGAAAGGCTTTGGCCATAATTTCTGTGATATTTGAACCCAATGAAAGTTCTGTTAAATTATTATTTGCAAAAGCTCTTGTCGCAATCTTTAGGACAGAATTTGGAAATTCTATACTACTTATGGCGTTTCCAGCAAAAGCATCTGTTTTTATATTTTGGACTTTTGCTCCTAAAATTACTTTTGTCAGTGATTTCTTATAATAGTCAGGAAAAGCTGTTGTTGTTTGAAAGGCACTCGTATTAATATCTACAACATTATTTCCGATAATAACCGAACGAATTCCACTATTTGAAAATGCATAAGTTCCAATTGATGTTATTGCATAGGTTTGACCGTTATTTACAATGATATCTGGAATTACAATATCAGCTCCCGCTAAGCCAGCATAGGAGGCAACTTCAGCTGTCAGTGAAACTTTATCAAGGTTGTAAGTAATTTTTTGCTCATCAGTATATGTAATTTTACCTGTCGTGGCCTCCACCGGTAATTCTGTCAGCAACTGATGATTCAAAAATGTGGGATTAAGAGTGGCTGTCAGTAATCCTACTCCAACAGTCATCGTTATTTTCTTTATCGATTTTTGAGACATAAAAAACCTCCTAACTTTCTATACGAAAAAATGGAGGTTTTGTAACTTTTATTTTTTATTATGATTTTTTTTAGTGTAACGTTTATTTAAATCTTGAGGTTGACGTGCTTCCATAACTACTGGAAGAATCACTGGTTTACGTTTTGTTTGCTCGTATAAAAATTTTCCAAGAGCATCACGGATAGAACCTTTGATTTCTGCCCAATCAAATTCTTTTCCAGAAAGATATTTATCAACAGTTTCGTTGACCAACTCACCAGCTTCACGCATCAGATCACGTGAAGTTTTAACATAAACAAAACCACGAGTGTGAACACGAGATTTGCTGACGATTTTACGCTCAGTCTTAGAAATTGTGATAACGGCAATGAAAATACCATCTTCTGATAGCACTTTACGGTCACGTAAAACAACTGAACCGATATCTCCAACTCCTGAACCGTCAATCATAACATTTTCAGCTTGAATAACACCAGATGGGATCATGTCTCCATTTTCCAAACTGACTGTTTCGCCACGTTTAGCGATAAAGATATGTTCTGGTAAAATGTCCATTTCCATTGCTAAATCAGCATGGGCACTAAGTTCACGATACTCCCCTTGGATTGGAATCAAATTTTTTGGACGGAAGATATCAAGTAAGAATTGCAAATCACGAGCATTCGCGTGACCAGATATTTTCAAATCTGAAGCCAACATTTTCATGACTCCGCCAGCTTTATAGATTTCATTTTCAATACGAGCAATTGTTGTTTCATAAGAGACAGATGGACTTGTAACAGCAAGTACTAAATCTCCATCTTTAATTTTAACGTATTTATGACGACGATGAGCCATGTCTCCAAGAGATTTAAGTGGTTCACCCATTCGTCCTGTTTCTAAAATAACTAACTCATTATCAGCATATTTTTTAATTTCTGCTGGTTTAATAATTGATTTTTTATCAACAATTTGTAATTTGTTAAGACGAGTTGCTGTTTCGATGATTTGGTCCATATCTTCGCCTGTAAAAGCAACACGACGACCAAGTTTAATGGCAGCATCAATCGTTTGTTGAATTCGACCTAAATTACCTGCGTTACAAGCAATAATGACCCGTCCTTCGTTGTCATCAATATAGTCATAAATTTTTTCATAAATTTCATGCTCGCTAGCAGATTGCATTGTTGACAAAGCGTTTGGTGATGACGAAAGTAAAGCAAGGACTCCGCTATTTCCAATTTCAGCCAATCGGCGCATATTGGTACGATAGCCTTTTGCAACAGCTGGATCAAAACGGAAATCACCTGTATAAACAATGTTTCCGTCATTTGTAGAAATAACAATTCCTAAGCTTTCTGGAATTGTATGTGTTGTTGAGAAGAATGAAATGACGGCTTTACCAAAATCAATTTCTGTATCTTCAGTTACAACATGAAAATCGTTGAATTTGCGACTGTCAGCATAATTTTTGACATTAATTTTTGCAAGTTCGATTGTTAATTCTGAACCAAAAACAGGAACTTTTAATTCAGAAACGATATAAGGCAAAGCCCCAATTGAATCAGCATGTCCGTGAGTCAAGAAAATTCCTGCGACACGATCCGCATTTTCTAAAAGATATGTAATATCAGGAATAACAAAGTCAACACCAAGTTGATCCATTTCAGCATATTTAAGTCCTGCATCAAGCACAAAAATTTGCTCTTCAACCTCAACTAAATACATGTTCTTCCCAAATTCACGCACACCACCTAATGGAGTGATTTTAATATTAGACATAAAAACCTTTCTTGTCAGTGTAATTTATAATTTTTTCGATATAAAAAGAATCTGTAAGTTATTGACAAATTCTGTCAGTAAATTTACAGTCCTGTTTTTAGCAATTTCCTTGCCATATTCACTCTCGAAATCGGTCGAGTGGGACAAGCGATATTGAAAAGATAATTCTACTTAGAATTAAAATAAAAGAGATTGGCATTCCAATCTCTACCGAGAATACACTAATATAAGTTTAACCCAAAGCAAGTAAAAAAGCAAGTCAGTTTCATTTTTTATGGGTCTTACTTTTTTTCTAATCAAAATAGCGATATAATGGAAGGTAAGTTTTAAATGACAAGGAGGAAATTTTATGCAGATTACTTTCTTAACACAACTTGATTGGTTAATTCGATTAATATTAGCTGGGGTATGTGGATATGCCATTGGTTATGAAAGAAATAGCCGTTCCAAAAATGCTGGCACACGTACTCATTTAATTGTTGCGTTGAGTGCTGCTTTAATGATTATTGTCTCAAAATATGGTTTTATGGACATCATCAGTACTCATGGAGTCAATCTTGATCCTTCCAGAATTGCGGCTCAAATTGTAAGTGGTATTGGCTTTTTAGGAGCTGGAATGATTTTTGTTCACAATCAATCCGTTAATGGATTGACTACTGCGGCTGGAATTTGGGCAACTTCTGGTATTGGGATGGCTATCGGCTCTGGATTATATTTTATAGGTATTGTAGCTACTTTACTTATTTTACTTTTTCAAATTATTTTACACCAAAATTATCGATGGATAAAATCAGCGACGAGCGATCATCTTATTCTTCAATTAGAAGATTTTGAAGGGCTTCAACTGTTGCAACAACAGCTGAAAGAGGAAGATGTCAAAATTCTTAGTATAAAAGTTGAAAAAAAATCAAATAATTCTTTAAAAACTGAGCTATATTTGAACTTACCAAAAGCTTTTGAAATCGCTTCGTTAATGAGTCTTTTGGAATCGAATGATAAGATTAAATCAATTGAATATTGACCAACTTTTATAAAGAAAAATACCCTAAAAGGGTATTTTTTAATTTCCAATTTTTTCAAGAATTATTTTACTTTCCTCAGTAGTACAAGCTACAAGTGGTAAACGTAAGCCACCAACTTCATATCCTTTTGCATTCAAAACCGTTTTGATTGGAGCCGGACTTGTGACACTAAAAAGTGCATTTATTTTGGGTAATATTTTTCTTTGGATAGCCGCTGCTTTTTGAATAGAGCCCTGGTCTATTTCTGCAAACATTTCAAAAAATTCTTGACCTAGGATATGACTGGCAACCGAGATTACACCCTGACCTCCCAAAGCTTTAGTGTGAAAAGCTAGCCCATCTTCTCCAGTATAAACTAAAAAGTCTTTGGGTAGCTTTTCAATGAGATAAGCCAGATTATCAGTATTTGTACATTCTTTGATGGCAATTACATTTTCCAGTTCTGCTAATCGTAAGATGGTCTCTACCTGAATTTCAGTGACCACCCTTCCTGGAATATTATACAAAATAATTGGCAAATCACTCGCAGTAGCAATGGATTTAAAATGTTGATAAATTCCTTCTTGAGAAGGTTTGTTGTAATAAGGAGTCACTGCAAGTCCCGCATCGATGTAACCAAGTTCAGCAACTTCTTTGACAAATTCAACCGAATCACGTGTGTCATTAGTCCCAACACCTGCAATCAATGGAATACGGCTATCCACTATTTTATTAACCGCAGCAAAAATTGCCAATTCTTCATCATGAGTAAGAGTAGGCGATTCAGCCGTTGTTCCAGCTAAGATAAGGCCTTCCGTATGATTAGCAAGTAAATCCTCAATGAGCTTAGGAAATGCTCCAAAATTAATTTGGCCATTTTCTTTAAAAGGGGTCACTAGGGCCGTGATGATACGTGCATTTTGTAATTTTTCAATTGTTTCTTTTGCTGACATAATTTCTCCTTATGTGTGAGCTTACTGACAAGCTCTTGTCAAGAGGTCAAAAAGAACCTCTTTTTATGCAAAAGAGGTTCTCAAAAGTTCGTCAAAAATGATTTTGATTAGCTCCCCTTTCTGTCAGTACTGACAGAAAGACAGTCTGTAGGATTTAACCACACAGCCCAAGAAAAATTTTGTGACAATTTTTCTTTCGGCAAAGAACGCCGCCATCAGCTTCAGTGCGTTCACCGCTCCACTAACTTCTTCGTCTTCGCAACCTCTAATTTTGTTTGACCTATTATAGCATACTTTAGTAAACGAGGTCAAAAATTTTATTTTTATACAGTCTAGTTTATTATTCTTTCGCAATTAATTGGATGAAATCTTCGATAACACGGCGATTTGGCTCATGAATATTTTTTGGAATTTCTTTAAATTTAAACCATTTCAGCTCTTCAACTTCACTCATTTGTGGTCTTAAACTCCCTGTGAAATCTCGACAAATATAATAAAGGCCTGGCATATAAACTTGGTCCATATTGGGATAAGTTATAAAACGGTCTTGTCCTGAATAAATTCCTAAAAGCTCAAGTTTACCTGCTTTTAGTCCCGTTTCTTCAAATAATTCTCGGCGAGCAGTTTCCTCAAGTTCTTCACCAACTTCTATGCCACCCGCATGTAAAGCCCAAGTTCCGTTATCTTTACGTTTTTGTAAGAGAATTTTTTCATCAGAATAGACAATAACGCCAGCTCCCAGATAAATCAAAAGCTCATGGCCAATTTTTTCACGAATTTTACTGATATAACTCATTTAACATACCTTATTTCAGTTCAAATTTTAACTCATGAGTTGGTCTAACTAAGCCACGCTCATGTAGCGTTTCAGCAATTTGAACAGAATTCCAAGCTGCTCCTTTGAGTAAATTGTCAGAAACTACCCAAAGATGAATCCCATTTGCTGCATCCAAATCACGGCGAATACGACCCACAAAAGTTTCACGACGACCAACTGAATTAATGGCTTGTGGATAAATTTGATGAGCAACATCATCTTCTAAAACAGCTCCTGGGAATTCAGAAATCAAACGTTTAACCTCATCAATGTCTGCTACTTTTTTCGTTTCAACATAAACTGACTCAGAATGACCGTAAAGAACTGGAATTCTGACACAAGTTGCCGAAACCGCAATTGAATCATCTTCCATGATTTTCTTGGTTTCATTTGTCATTTTCATTTCTTCATAAGTATAATCGTTGTCAGTAAATACATCAATTTGTGCAAGCGCATTGTAAGCAATTGGATAATGTTTTTTATCTCCAGCAGACGGTAAAATTTCTGCTGACAATTCTGTCAGTGCTTTTCCATCAAGTGCTTCTTGGAGTTCACGATTTGTTTCATTAATTGCTGATTGACCCGCACCAGAGACCGCTTGATAAGTGCTGACAATTACTCGCTCAAGCCCATAAGCTTGACGAATCGGATCTAAAGCAACCATCATTTGAATCGTTGAGCAATTAGGACAGGCAATTATTCCATTGTGTTTTTCCAAAGCATGTGCATTAACTTCTGGAACAACCAAGGGGACATTAGGGTTTTGACGGAAAAATGAGGTGTTATCTACGACAACAGCTCCAGCTTTTACAGCATAAGGGGCATATTTTTCTGATACTGAGCCTCCGGCTGAAAAAAGAGCAATATCAATACCTTCAAAACTATCCTCAGTCAATTCTTCTACAACAAGCTCTTGCCCCTTAAATTCAACAATTTTTCCTGCCGAACGTTTACTTGCAAGCGCACGTACGGTTTCTATAGGAAGTGTAGATTCTTCTAATTGTTCAAGCATACGTGTACCCACGGCACCAGTAACACCAACGACGGCGATATTATATTGTGTCATAATTGTCTGTCCTTTTCAGTAAATTATAATTATTATAGCGCTTTTAAGTTATAAGGGCAAGAAAAAATCTGCCTTTCGACAGAAATTTTTGTTTTTATTTAAACATAAGTTTAAAGACTGTAGCTGCAATTACTGCACCAACGATTGTGGCAACAACTGGAACCCAAGCGTACCACCATTTAGCGTCTTTATTTTCACCAACAACTGATTGTGGTAAGAAGCTATAAACGATACGAGGACCAAGGTCACGTGCTGGATTCAATGCTGCACCAGTTGGTCCACCAAATGCTGTAACCAAACCAACAAACATTAAACCAATAGCAAGCGCACCAATCATTTTAGATGATGAAGCGCCTGAAACAGAAGCCCAAATTTGGCTTACTGTTGCATTCGCTGTAACATCAGCTCCTTGTTGTTGAGCGTAGCTTGTCATCCATTTGATTGATTCTGCACCAAAGAAGTTCGTTGTAAAACTGAGAATTCCGAAAACAAATACAAACATTCCGATTACTTCATTGATAAATCCGTTGAAAATTGCTTTTCCACGATTTGAACCATTATCCAAAGCGTTGGTTGTTGAAAAAGCGCCTAAAGAAATTGCTCCGTCATTAGTTTTAGCGAAGTATTCTTTATAAATCGCTACAACAAGTAATTGACCAATAATTGCACCAATAAGTTGTGCCAAAATATATTGTGCAACATGTGCCCAAGGGAAATAACCAGCTGAAGCGAGTCCAATTGTAATTGCTGGGTTAATATGTGCACCTGAAACATTTGCAAAAGCAAGTACAGGAACTAAAATCGCAATTCCGTATCCCCATGCAATTGCAAGACCACCCATGCCCTCATTTTTAGAGCCTTTGAGGGTTACCCCAGCAATTGTACCATTACCAAGCAAGACGAGAAGCATAGTTCCCAATCCCTCAGCAATATATTTTGTCATCCATGAAACATCCATGATAATTTCCTTTCTATTTTAAAAAATATATAAAGATGTTGACACTTCAATTTTATCATATTTTTCTTAACTCTTGCTAATAATAACATCGAAAATATGATTAACTCCTACAATAGATTGTTTATATATTTTTTCAGCATTGTATTCATCTGATTATAACAAGATTTTTTTATTAATTATTTTAATCGTTACGTAAAAAAAGCCCTCTTTCGAGGGCTTTTAAAGGCACTAAAAGTGTGTCAAAAAGGTTCACACAATTTGACAAATACTCACGCTTCCTGCGCGGAAAACCCAATTTCCCAGTATTCCTTAGCTTCGAAATTCTACAAAGTAGAATTATTCGACTCATCGCATAGTTAAATTTTAACATATTATGCTAAATGAAACAAGAAGCCAATCAAAATTCCTACCGTTCCCACAAAACTAAGGAAACAAATAGTAAATCCTATCGTAAAATAATTCTGACCATATCCATTATAATGAACCCTTTTAGTTCTTTTCCCACGATAAATGATTAAAAATATTACTGACAGAACCGTCAGTAAATATTGGATTGCTGATTTTGTCCATACATTAAGTTCAAAATTGAAGCTACTCCCACAATAATTGCAAGTAAAATCCCCATCTTATTTCCTTTCTATTTTTTAATTAAAATTTACTGACAGACTTGTTTGTAATCAAAAGAGCTCTGACAAAAAATCAGAACTCCTTTTTCAATATTAGTCAAGCTCTTTGTATGCTTTAACTACATTTTCAGCAGTAAATCCGTAAGCTGGAAGAACGATATTTGCTGGTGCCGAAGCGCCCCAAGTATCTACTGTAACTGTTGCACCATCAAGTCCAACATATTTACCCCATCCGTAACTTGTACCAGCTTCAATCGCTAAACGACGTCTTACAACTTTTGGTAAAATTTCTTCGCGATAAGCTGAGTCTTGTTCATCAAAAATATTCATTGAAGGCATTGAAACGACACGAATGCCAGAACCCAAAGTCTTCTTGGCTTCAAGAGCCAATGCTACTTCTGAACCAGTCGCAATGATGATTCCTTCAAGTTTTCCTTCTTCTTTTGAAAGAATATAAGCCCCACGATTCAGACCTTCTTCAGCTAATTCGTAAGTATCAGGTAAAACTGGAAGATTTTGACGAGTCAAAATAAGTGCGGTTGGGCGGCTTTTACTTGATGCAGCACGACGCCATGCAGCCACTACTTCATTTCCATCAGCTGGACGAATTACATCCAAATTAGGAATTGAGCGAACAGAAGCTAATTGTTCAACAGGTTCGTGAGTTGGACCATCTTCCCCAACAGCAATGGAATCATGTGTCCAAACATAAGTGACTGGCAAGCTTTGTAGAGCAGCCATCCGAACAGAAGGAAGCATGTAGTTTGAGAAGACGAAGAATGTTCCGCCATAGACACGAGTTCCACCATGCAAAGCAATTCCATTCATAATAGCTCCCATCGCAAATTCACGTACACCAAACCAAATATTACGTCCAGCATAGTTATCTGGCATGAAGTCTTCTTCAACTTTAACCATTGTATTATTTGAAGCCGAAAGGTCAGCAGACCCGCCCCAAAGATTTGGCATTTGAGCTGATAATTCTTGGATAGCTTCTTGTGAAGTTACACGGCTGGCCTTGCTTGTTTCCATTTCATGCTTGGTCAAAGTAAGCTCTGGCGTTTCATTTTCAAAAGATTTTGCGTATTGCTCAGCAAGCTCAGGGTATTTTTCAGAATAATCATCAAAAGTACTGCGCCATACTTGCTCCATCGCTTCACCACGCGCAACTGTCGTTTCTAAAAAGCGTTTTGATACTTCTTCAGGAACTGTAAATTCAGGATAATCCCAACCATATGCTTTCTTGGCAAATGCAACACCTTCAGCTCCAAGAGGAGCTCCGTGAACTGCTGAAGTTCCTTGTTTTTCAGCACCAAAACCAATGACTGTTTTAACTTCAATGATTGTTGGTTTAGATTTTTCAGCTTTAGCCACTTCAACAGCTGCTGCGATTTCTTCTAAATCATTTCCATCTTTTACCAATAAATGTTGCCAGCCATATGATTCAAAACGTTTTTGAATATCATCAATAAATGACATAGATAAGTCACCATCTAGAGAAATATTATTTGAATCATAGAAAAGAATCAATTTACCAAGTTTCAATTTACCTGCAAGTGAAGCTGCTTCTTGTGAAACACCTTCCATCAAATCACCATCACCATTTAAGGCGTAAGTGTAATGGTCAACAATATCAAAACCAGGTTTATTGTATTGTGCTGCTAAATGTGCTTCAGCCATTGCCATTCCGACAGCATTGGCAATTCCTTGTCCTAAAGGACCTGTTGTTGCTTCAACACCATCTGTATGATTAACTTCTGGATGTCCCGGTGTTTTTGATTGCCATTGACGGAAACCTTTTAAATCATCAGTCGTTACATTATAACCTGCCAAATGTAATAAACTATATAACATTGCAGAACCATGACCAGCAGACAAGACAAAACGGTCACGATTTGACCATTTACGACTTGTCTTAGGGTTCACATTAAGAAATTTGCTCCAAAGTACATAAGCCATTGGTGCAGAGCCCATTGGAAGTCCAGGATGTCCTGAATTTGCTTTTTGAATCGCATCTAATGATAGAGTACGAATCGTATTTACAGCCAATTGATCAGTAGTATCAAACATAAGATTTCTCCATATTTTTTATTTATACTCACATTATAACACAAGTTAGAAACGGTTTTCATTCTCTGAAATTAAAATTTTTTTCTTTTTTTATGTTTTTATATGAAAATCTTTTTAATTTTGGTGGGAAAGGTTGCGGTTGACCTGTTTTATAAATCTTCAAAAAATTTATTTTTTCAATTATAATTCTTTGCTTTTTGAATTAATTTTATCTCTTCTATTCAAAATCAAACTCGTCATTAATACAATCAAGAGAAAAATTATTATAAAGGAAATTAATGCTATTGATCCAGCTTTGCCAATTACCCCAAGCAATCCTCCTGAAACAATATAATCTGAATCTGCAAAGGTCGATGCAGAATTCGCTCCAAACGAACCTAAGGCAGGCAGAATTAAAAGTGGACCCCAAGCTAGCAGTAATCCATTCGCTGTTGAGCCGATAATCGCCCCACGCAAACCTCCAAAAGCATTACCATAAACTCCTGCTGCTCCTCCACAAAAGAAGATACCAACAACACCAGGAATAATCACAGTTGTTCCTAAGCCAAGCATTATTAGCATAGAAATAACTCCAACAATAAATGAGACAAAAAATCCAATTAAAACAGCATTGGGCGCATAAGGAAATACTATCGGAACATCTAATGCTGGTTTGGAGTTAGGAACAAGCTTTTTAGCAATCCCTTGAAATGCTGGAATAATTTCTGACAAAATCATACGAACACCTTGAAGAACAACCACAAATCCTGCTGCAAAAGTCCCTGCTTGAATGACCGCATAGACAATATAATTAGTTCCAGCAGACAAAGCTGGACTTTCAACAAAATGAGGACCTGCAATTAAAGCTAAAATAATATAGACAACCATCATTACTAGAGAAATAGAAACAGTAGAATCTCTCAAAAACCCAAGGTTTTTAGGGATATTTAATTTTTCAGTTGATTTTTCTGGATCCTTATTTCCAAATTTTTCTCCAAGCCAACCGGATAGAGCATAGCCCATATTGCCAGTATGGCCCATTGCAACTCCATCATTACTAGTGATCTTCCGCATATAGCGTTGAGTTAGAGCGGGTGTGATTGTCAGCAATGTTCCTTCAAATATTCCTCCTAACAAGATTGTCAACCAACCATTTCCTAGTCCAGCAGAAATAAGTACAACAGCTGACATTGTTGATACATAGAGCATTGCTTGCCCAGTCAAGAAAATATATTTAAATCTTGTAAAACGTGCAAGTATTACATTGACAATAAATCCCACAATCATAATTAAGGCTGCGGGTGTTCCATACTTCACTAATGCTAAAGCAACCACCGCTTCATTGGATGGCACAACTCCCTTAGCATTAAAGACATGTTGAAACATCGTTGCAAAGGGATTCAATGAGGTAACTAATATCCCCGCACCCCCAGTCAAAACCAAAAAACCTGCAAATGTTTTAATTGAACCTTGGATAACTGTACTTGCTGTTTTTTTCTGCAAAATCAATCCCAACATTGCAATTAATCCAACTAAAAGCGCTGGAGTAGTTGCGACTGATACAATAAAGTTTAAAATACCATTCATTTTATTTTTCTCCTCTAGTCTAGAAAAATTTTGTACTTTATAGATTCGATTTATTTTTTCTTATTGATGACTTATGTTATTTTCATCAAGCACTTTATAAAGTGCTTCACGCGCAACTTCTTTATCAATAATTGACTGAAGTGGCATAATTTTTTCTGTGGGAATATTAGGAAGAGCAGATACTAATGTTGCCTCAACAAAAAAATAATCCGCTGCATCTGGTGTTGCTGACCCAACATCCATATGCTCCAATTCGAAATTATCAATATTTACTCCTGATTCTTCTAATAATGACTGAATGTTCATTTGAACCATAAAACTCGTTCCTAACCCAGATTGACATACACATGCAAATTTCATATTATTTTTCTCCTTCTTCTTCTAAAAGTATTTGTTCAACTTCTGTTGCATTTGTTGCTGCAAGTAACTGACCCAAGCGTTCTTTATTTGATAATATCTTAGTAAGGGTTGATAGAGCTCTAAGATGGGTCTCATTATCAATAGCTGCTAAAACAATAAAAAGTTTAATTTCATGCTTATCATCGTTCATTAACTTTACTGGATGTTCACATCTTAAAAATGACATTCCTAATTTTTTGACCCCTTCCTCTGGACGAGCATGAGGAAGGGCAATTCCCAATCCTAAGTCAATATAAGGGCCGAAAGCTTCTACTTTATCAATAATAGCTTTGATATAACGCTCTTCAATTTCATGTTTATCAAGAAGGGGCTGTGCAGCTAATTCAATTGATTCTTGCCAGGTCAATTCTCTATTGGTAAAATTTATTTTTTCTTTTGTAAGTAAATCTGTTAGCATAACTCCTGATAGTTTCCCTTCTTTTCTAGTACGATTTAATTTTTTTTCAATAATTTTTATTAAATCCAGTTTACTTGCTGGTTTTTTTATAATAATGTAAGGTTCTATTGAATCTATAATAGTTTGAGCAGATGGTTTTATAAAACCTGGGAGCTGAAAATCTTGTAAAACTTGATTATAGAGCTTATTTTCTTCACGCTGCTCTGGAAAAGCTGACATAAGATAAACTTTTTTGTCTGACTTTACAGGAACCGTTGAAAAAATAATATCATATGAATTTATAGGTAATTTTTCAAAATGAGAGACACGAGCACTCAGAATAAATTCCATTGCCGGGAATAAACTCTCTAGTCTTTTTTGCATAATTAAACTCGAACTGATTCCATTTACACAGAGTACAATTGCTTTTAATGATTTACCTGAGTACTTATTTTTATAGATCTCTCCACCAAATAAAATGACAAAATAAGCTTTCTCAGATTCTGAAATTTCACCGACCTCTTCTTTTAATGGTTGAAGGACGTTATCCATCAGTAAAAACAAGGAGTGGTACTCTTTTTTTATCCGTTCAAGCAGGACATTTTTTAATTCAAAATGATTTTTTAATCGATAGTATGCAGGAGTTAGGTGAGCTAATAGTGCCATAAAGGTCTTTGTGAAATCATCGAATTCAATTGCTGCTAATTTCATAACATTTTCCATAATGCTAAAGGCCATTCGGTATAAACCATTGTCTTGCTCAATTGTATTTTTTCCATCCGACATCCCAATAATTAATGATTTGAGTAGCTCATTAATATTTTCACTCCCCTTTTCAAAACCTCTACACTTGAGCAAACTTGCAAACAGTAATGTCGAAAGATATCGACTATAAACAATCTCAATCTGTAGTTCTTGCATTATCTTTTTCAATAGCTGATTATTCTTAAAAATAGTTAATGGATCCTTATCATTTAAAACTTTTGATAAGGTATAAAATCCTGCGTCCTCAGATAAATTTTGCAAATAATACCAAGCCTTCTCCTGTAAAATTTTCTCCTCAAAATTGAGGGAAAATCCTTTTTTTCTTGAATATTCAATCTGAATATTTTTGCTCATAAGCTCCTCTCTAAGTTTTTTTAAATCACTTAAAACCGTATTTTTACTTACTTGAAGATATTTTTGAAAAAGAGCAATTGAGAAGGAAGATTCATTTGTAAAAATAAGTAAATAAATAAGGGAGCGCCTTTCAACTTCTGATAAAATAAATGTCTTTTGATTGATAGAATAACGAGTTTCTTCAAAATTTTCTATTTTATCAGAAATTGCTAAGCATTCATTTTTATATTCCAATTTTTTTAAACCTTGATTTTCAAATTTTTGATTAAATTCCTCCAATATTCGATAAAATTTTTCTTTATCTAGATTAGTGACCTCCAATATTCGCTCTAATTTCCATAATTTATGTTTTGAAAAAAAGAGAATGTCTAAATCATAATTAATCATAAAAACGCTCCCTTGTATTTTTTATTATAACTCAATTATTTTACCAAAATATAGCGCTTACAGTCCAAATTACTTTTACTAAATAAAAATAATTGGACTGAACTTTAGAAAATAAAAAAACTCCAAAAAATGAAGTTTTTTATTATTCAAAAGGGAAAATTAATAGCTAATTTTTATTTCTTAGCTGCCTTAAATGCTGCCATAAATTTCTTGGCATTTTCAGTAACCCCACTATAATTGTTGTTGGCTGCTGGAGCTGTAACCCCACCTCCAGCACTTACAGCTACTGCTCCTGCTGCAAACCATTCAGCAACATTATCAACATTTACTCCTCCCGATGGAAGGATATTAATATAAGGAAATGGACCTTTTAAGTCTTTTATCATTTTGGGACCTGTAATATCACCTGGGAAAAGTTTGATTAACTCTGACCCATACTCTAAAGCTTTTTGAGCTTCGAGTGGAGTTAAAATTCCCGGAACATAGGGAATCTGATAAAGATTACATATCTTTGCGACTTCTTTGTTAAAACTTGGACTGACAATAAATTGAGCCCCTGCAACAATGGCCAAACGAGCAGAGGTCGGATCTAAAACTGTCCCTGCTCCGATCACTACATCTGTTCCTAGATACTTGGCTACCAAATCAGAAATAACTTCGTTAGCTCGCGGGACTGAATAGGTCAATTCGATAGAAGTGATTCCTCCTGAGACGACAGCTTCTACGATTTTTAATGCTTTTTCGCCACTCTCAGCTCGGACGACCGAGACGACTCCTGATTGAATCACTTTATTTAATAATTCTGCTCTTTGCATGACTACATCTCCTTGTAAAATGCTTTTAGTTCTTCTTTTGTGGGATAACCTTCACTATCTCCTGAGCTTTGAACTGCTAATGCTCCAACGGCACAGGCGCGCTTGACGGCTTCTTTTAAGGTTTTTCCTTCAAGTAAGGCAGACTCAAGACCAACGGCGAATCCGTCTCCTGCTCCAACCGTATCAACAACTTTTGCTACTTTAAATCCAGAAACAAAATATTGTTCACCATTTTTTAATTTTACAAAAGCACCATCAGCGCCTAATTTGACAACTACAATCTTTGTGAGAGTGCTCTGCTCAAGGTAAAAATCAGCGATTTTTTCTGGTTCGGATGAACCGGTCAAGATTTCACCTTCATTTATTCCTGGCAGAATGATTTGACTTTGCTTTGCTAAATCATTGATTGTTCTTATCATTTTTTCTTGATTATCCCAAAGTACAGGTCGTAAATTTGGATCGAAAATGGTTAAAATATCTTCTTCATTTAATTTTTGATTGAACCCTTGAAATGTTTTTAAACTAGTTTCTGAAAGGGCTGGAAAAATTCCTGAGAGATGCGCAATTTTTATCCCTGATAAATCTAGAGCTTTTAGTTCAGCAATGGATAAATTGGCCGCTGCAGAATTTTTGCGATAATAATCAACTTTTGGGTCGCCCTCACTTACTTTTTGTTTTAAATAAAAGCCTGTTGAATAGTTTTTATCTTTGGTGAGATAGGTCGTTTCAATCTCCGCTTTTTTGACTGATTCAATAATAAAATTCCCAAATGAATCCTCTCCGACTTTAGAAATATAAATTCCTTTATGTCCTAGACGACTCAAACCAATCGCAACATTTAGCTCCGCACCAGCTAAATATTTGCTGAAATGCTCAGCTGCATCTAAACTTATATCTTGATTTTCTGAGGCAAGAACGACTAAAGGTTCGCCAAGAGTTATAAATTCAGTCATTGCTTAGAGTCCTCATCTTTGAAAAATCCAAAATAATCATGCACATTATTATAACTAATATCTTCAATCATTTTTCCAACAAGTGCTTCATTATCAGGGATTCTACCATTTTCAATCAACTGTCCAACAAAATTACAGAGGACGCGACGGAAATATTCATGACGTGGATAACTTAAAAAGCTCCGTGAATCTGTCAACATTCCGACAAAATTGGACAATAAACTTTGTGAAGCAAAAATCTCTAATTGGTTTTCCATTCCTTTTTTGGTGTCATTGAACCACCAACCAGCTCCAAGTTGTAATTGTTGCACTCCTTCACCTTGAAAACAGCCAATCATTGTGGCTAATTCAAGCCAATCATTTTGATTAAGGGAGTATAGAATGGTTTTTGGTATGGTTTCAAGTTCTGCTGCTTTGCTAAAGAGTTTGGTTAATTCCTCAGAAATATTAGCTTGAGTTCCCATGCTATCAAATCCAGTATTTTCACCAATTTTACTTAAGGCTGGGCCATTGATAGAACGGTTGACGTTAACATGGAGTTGCATTGTCCATTCAAATTTTTTATTTAATTTCATAATTTCAAGGATTAATGCCGTAATGTATTGATTATATTCTAGGTCTGCTAAAGTTTGATTTTCTTTGGCTTTCTGAAGGATAGAATCTAAATCCACATTTTTAGTTTCTGCAAAAGTATAGGTAGATAAGGAGTGGTCAGACAAACGTCCACCAAGGCTTGTGAAAAATTCAAATCTTTGTTCAAGTGCCTTAATCATCGTCTTAAAACCTTTTATTTCAATTCCAGAAACTGCTGACAGCTCTGTCAAATAGTCTGCAAAATGTCCGTCAGTAATCGAAATTAAATGGTCTGGTCTTAAAGCTGGCAAAACTTTGAAATCTTTTTCCTCTTTGGCTAATAATTCATGATAAGAAAGCGTTGAAATAGGGTCATCTGTTGTACAAACAACTTTTACCTGTGAATTTTTAATCAATGCGCGTGGTCTGAAATCATCTGTGGCAAGCATTTGGTTCGCTTCATCCCAAATTTCTTTGGCTGTCTCGCTTGAAATCAACTTATCAATATGGAAAAATCGTTTTAATTCCAGATGAGTCCATTCATAAATTGGATTACCAAATGATTTTTCGAGTGTTTTAGCAAATGCTAAAAACTTTTCATAATCCTCTCCATCGCCAGTAATTAAGTTTTCAGGAATACCATTCGCACGGAGCAAACGCCATTTATAATGATCCCCACCTAGCCAAATTTGTATTAAATTTTCATATTTTTTATTTTCATAAATTTCTGCGGGTTCAAGATGGCAATGATAATCAATAATTGGCATTTTTTCTGCATGTTTGTGAAAAAGCATCTTGGCACTTTCATTCGTTAGTAAAAAATCTTCTGATAAAAATTTCATGATTCTCCTTTATTACTATTAAAAGTTAATTCAACTTCGTAAGTTTTTGATTCATTTGATTTTAAGCTGATATTTCCTTCTTTTTGCAAGAGTTCTTGTTTTTGATTGAGAATATCAGGCAGTCCTTGGAAGGGTTCAATACAGAGGTAAGAAAGATTTTCGTCTTCTTTTGTCCACAAGCAAAGATAAGGAAAATCCGCCATTTTCATGGTCATTTGATAATCTGTCTCTTGTGAAAAAAGTTTCACCTCCTCGATTTCATTGTCAAAAATGACGAGCCCTTTTTCAAAGAATTCTCTTTCAAGTGGAAAATTACTGACAGCTTTATTAATTTCTATGATTTTTCCCGAACGATAAGGAAATGGATTTTTGACAATTTCAAATTGTTTTAAAGTCTTATCCTTAGTTTCAAAGGAAATCTGGTAATCTTCAAAATTTGCTGATAGGTTAAAAGCTGGATGAAATCCTAAGGCAAAAGTCAATTTTTTTACTGACAGATTTTTTATTTCAAATTGAATCTTCAATTTTTTACTGACCAGTTGATAAGTGACTTTTAATTCAAATTGAAAAGGGTAGGATTGATAAGTTTCCTCGTTATCTTTTAATGACAAACTTATCTGGTCTTCTTTCTGGTCAATAATTTCAAAGAAATAATCTGAAGCAAAACCATGTTGTTGCATCGGATAAATCTTCTGGTTCAGCAAATATTCATCATCAGTTGAACGTCCAATAGCCGGAAATAAAATTGGGGCATGTTTTGGCCACTCAGAGCCATTCCAAATAAAATCAAATTTATTTTTATTCTCAATTACATGAGTTAATTCAGCCCCTTTTGGATTAATTTGAACAGTAAGCTCATTATTTTTTAGTGTTAACAATTGATTTTCCATCGTTTTTCTCCGATAAATTTACTGACAGCGCCTGTCAGTAAACTTTTAAGCTTTTGTCATTAAATGTCTGCTTGGTCAGGCCAACATTTTTCATAAGAGTGACCTGTCAGTAATTCAACGACCTGACGTGTTTCAAGAGTTACATCAGCTTTTGAGCCTCCTTCTTCAAGACGTTGCAATTCTGCTTTTAAAATATCATGATTGGCTCGATTAAGTTTAAAGGTGCGAGCTGCAATTAATGCGGCTGCTAACAAGCCAATTGGAACAAAGATGAAAATCAACATAATTCCGTGCTGAATACCTAATGGCGTATTTGCATGAGTCGTCATTGTTGTGGAATTAAATCCAATTTCTTCAAGAGCCCAACCAGCAATATATGTTGCAAGTGCCCCTGTTGATTTACGAAAGAAAGTCATGACAGAAGCATATACGCCCGCTTTATCACCATGTGTAAAAATTCGGTCAACATCGGGTATAAAAGGGAAAACATTCCAAGGAGTAAATTCTAAAATTCCTCGTCCAAGTTGATAAATAATGGAAACAATCACAAGCATCCACATTGGATTATTAATCCCTGTCAAATAGATAACAAAATAACCTAACATGGCCACAATAATCGCCAAATAACTCAAAGTAAATAAATATTTCGGACCACGAGTGACCATTAATTTTACTGCGGCAATAGTCGATAGAATACCAAATGCTGAGAGTGCTTGGAGAACCCACGGAGCATTGGCAGATGTTCCGGACAATCCAATCACGATAAAAGTTGGGAGTAGTGTAGAATAGAAATCTTTTCCAGTAAATGAGAGGAGATAAACCAATAAATGTTTTCTGAATGATTTATTTTTGAAAGTGCCAAAGTAATCTGTCACTGTTTTTTTCATAAATCCACTAAATCCAAGTCGTGGTTGAGCATCTAATTCTGCTAGAAATTCTGGAGTTAAAGGACGTTCCCAGCTTGCTCGCCATGAAGTGAAAATGGCAATGACAAAAATGACTGTCCAAGTAATTCCCGTATAAAGATAAGCATTAGGATTATTAAATGACTTAAGTACAGCTAAGGTAAAGAAGACAATGGCCGTTCCAGTTGCTGAAATAAACATTCGACTCCCTGAAAGAGTGGTTCGTTTTTTATAATCAGGCGTCATTTCCGTAGGCAAGGTTTCCCAAGGAATTAAAATCATGGAAATTGCTACCTCAATAGCAACATAAACCCAAAGATAATATTGCCAACTGCTAGTTGAAATCCAAAACATTGGAAATAAAATCGCAAATAATATTCCGCCAAGTGCAATAAAGAAATGACGTCGGCCATATTTTCGTCCTAATCTTGTTCGATAAAAACGGTCAGTAATTGCCCCAAAAAAGAGGGACCAGATGGCATCAATAATCCGACCAATTCCCAAAACTGCTCCTGTAAAAAGAGGACTAATTCCTTGTGAAAGAACAAAGACAAAGATAACTCCTGAAACAATGTTATTCCAGCCTCCGCCCATTAAATCAGTCAAACCGTAAAGAAGACCACGCCTTGTATTGATTGCTTTTGGGGTATAAACCCATGAAGTTTTTTGTTTTTCTGCCATTTTAAACAGATTCTCCTATTTTTATATTTTTGTCAGTGAAAATTGACAAATTTTTCCATAAACTTTGTTAATTTGTGAACTTTGTGAAACGCTTACTCCAACGTTTTAATTTTAGCGGAGAGTATTCTCCGCACATTTTTTCACAAAAAGTTCTTTAAAATAGATTTCTTCATATCATTTTTATTTACTGATTCGTTTTCTCAAGCGCCTCCCAAAGCCCATTAAGATAACTTGCTCCAAGTGCTCGGTCATATAAACCGTAGCCTGGGCGTCCTGTTTCTCCCCAAATCATTCGACCATGGTCTGGACGAATATAGCCATCAAAACCATTATCATACATGGCTTTCATTATTTTATACATATCAAGCGAACCATACTCCGACAGATGAGGAGCTTCATAAAAATCTTTTTCACCACTTGGCAAAAATTTAATATTCCGCACATGTGCAAAAGGAATTCGGTCTCTTTTGACAAATTCAGCCATAATTTCATAGACATTATTAGCTGGATCTTCAGCAATCGACCCCGTACAAAGCGTAATCGCGTTTGACGGACTATCTACAACATTACATATCCAATCTAAATCTTCCCGATTTTTCACCACCCGAGGAAGCCCAAACATCGGATAAGGAGGGTCATCAGGGTGAACCGCCATTTTAATCCCAACTTCTTCACATGTAGGAATGATTGCTTTTAGAAAATAAGCAAAATTTTCACGCAATTTATGCTCATCGACATTTTTGTATGCCTCAAAGAGTCCTCTGACTTCTGATAATCTTTCAGGTTCCCAACCTGGGAGTGAAAAGCCACCATCCGCTGCTTGAACGCGGTCAATTATCTCCTGAGGGTTTGCTGGAATATCCCCAGCAATAAAAGCCATAGTTTGTGAATTATCAGATAAGTGATAATCCAAATCTGATTTCAACCAGTCAAATACAGGCATAAAATTATAGCAAATCACTTCAATCCCAAACTCAGCAAGATTTCGAATCGTTTCTTTATAATTCTCAATATATTTATCACGAGTTGGCAAACCAATTTTGATATCATCATGAATATTGACAGATTCAATTACTTTTAAACTTAAACCTGCGGCTTCAATTTCTTCTTTAAGTGCTTTGATTCTCTCCTTTGGCCAAATTTCTCCTGCTGGAATGTCCATAATCATTCCAACGACTCCTTTAACACCTGGAACTTGGGCAATTTCAGAAAGTTTTATCTTATCTGCATTTGAACCAAACCAACGCATTGTCATTTCCATTTTTTTATTCCTTTATCTTATTTATATAAAATCAAATAGTGTGCTATAGCTTCCCACCAAGCGGTAAGACCTGCTGAAAGTTTTACGTCAATGATTTCGTAATTTTGATTTTGCAAATCTGCCAAAACTTTATTTAAAGCTTGATTAAAAAGTTGGTCAGTTTTTTCTTTTCACAATTTGGCAGAAATGAAAAACTGATAGCAGTATTTTTACTGACAGTTCAAAATTAAACATTCTGTCAGTAAATTTTCAGATATTTTTTACTGACAGTTCTAAATAAGTAGCCTGTCAGTAATTTTTTCCGTGTTCTTTTAGGACGATTTGCAGTGTCTTAAGCACTGCTCCTTTGCCTTGAAGCATTTGCTCAAAGTAATTTTCAATCTTTTGAGCTAGCCCTGTTTGGTACATCTCATTTGGAAAAATTTGGTGATTAGATAAGATAGGTTTTAGAATTTCATGAATTTCTTGCTGACTACCATCTAATTTTACCTCGGCAACAAAAGCTTGCAACTCTTCAAGAAGAGGGTCAGGACTTGGAGAAAAACTTTCTAACTCATCATTAATTCCGATTAAATAACGGCACCAAGCAGCAATGACTAATGGAATAAATTCCAATTCTTTAACAGAAAATCTTGGATTGGCAATATAGTGTCCAATCGTTACGCCATAGCGAACAGGAATTTTTTGTGACGTATCTGCCGCAATTCTCTGTGGTGTATCTGGAATATTTTTATTTGGTAAACGTTTAGTCAATAACTGGTCAATAAAATCTTTCGGATTGATAATTTTCGGATTCTTAACCACAGGCAAAGCCTCGCCATACCCCAAATTCTTAACAAGTGCTAACAAATCTGGATTGGCAACTTCTTCCCAAATTGAATGATAATCTAATAAACTTCCAAAAATAGCTAAAGCGGTATGCAAGGGGTTCAAACAAGCGGTAACTTTCATCTGATCAGCATCATTGACTGTTTCACGATCAGTCAAGATAACTCCAGCTTTTTCTAATGCCGGCCTGCCATTTGGAAAAGTATCTTCAATCACTAAATAATGAACTTCTTCCGTATTACCAAAAGGAGCAATATTTGTATGTTTTTGACTATGTAAAATTTCTGTATCCTCAAAACCATCAGCTGTCAGTAATTTTGCAACTTTTTCAGACGGATTGGGTGTAATTCGGTCAATCATTGACCAGGGAAAACTGACTTTTTTAGGATTGATAAGGTAATCATAAAAATCTTGTTCTACGATTTCATTTTCCACCCAAGCTTTAGCAATGGTCAAAATCGCTTCTTGCAATTTCAAACCATTTTCTGAAAAATTATCTGTGCTCACCATGGCAATCGGAAATTTACCAGCTTTAAATCTTGCATAAAGGAGATAAGTAACGGCTCCCATATTGGTTTTGGGCTTGCTTCTTCCTTGCATATCTTCAAGTGCCAAAGGCGTCAATTGATCTTTTGAATCCCGTAGTGAATAACCTTTTTCTGTAATCGAAAAAGTCGTCAATTGCAAAGACGGATTTTCAAAGACTTTTGTTAAATGAGCCCAACCCTCGGTATTTTCTGCATTAAAATAAAAACTTTCAGCAACACTCGCAATCAATTCTTTGTCAAAAGTTCCATCTGATTTCATTGTCACTGACAGAAAACGATTATTATATGCCCGATAGATTTTATCAATTACCTCATCATCATAAGTTTCGGCCACAATAAGACCTGAGTTGAGTTCTCCTTGATTGAGTAAGTCTTGGGCGACAACCGCATGGAAACATCTAAAAAGATTTCCTCCACCAAAGTGGACCCAGACTGGATTATCAGCTGTTGACTCTATAACTTTGTCTTGATTAAAGTTAGGAATTTTAATTTTCGCTTTTTTAAATTCCTCAGCTTTTATCAAATAATCATCAAGCAATTTCACCATGATTTCTCCTTTAAACACCAAAAGTGATATATCAGTTTTTCTTCTACGAAAACTAGTATATCACTTTTAAGAAACCGTTGTCAAGAATATATTAAAAAAAAGACATTATTTTAAAAGAATACCTTTATTATTTGACTTTACCGCCCCTCTGCTCTATAATTACAGAATGAATGAATTGAATTTTAATCTACAGAATCAGGCCTATAAACAAATTACAGGCAAAATTCTCAGGAATGAATATCGTCCTGGGCAAAAAATTTCACAAAAAAATATCGAAATTGATTTGCAATTAGGCCGAACTCCTGTCAGAGAGGCACTTCTTCGTTTACGTCGTGATGGACTCATTTACAGCATCCCTCAATCAGGAACCTACGTCACAAAAATTGATTTAGATGCTGCCATCAATGCTCGATTCATTCGGGAAAATTTAGAAGCCAAAATTGTTTCCGAAGCTGCGGCTTTAGAGAATAATAATCTTTTACTCAACCAAGCGCGTGATGCAATTGAACTTCAAGAACAATATGCTGCTAAAGCAGAATATCACAATTTTTTTAATGCTGATGAAGAATTTCATAAAACTTTTTATTTAATGACTAATCATGCCCAAGTCTGGGACTGGCTTCAAACCATTAATATTCAGTTCAATCGTTTCCGGTGGCTACGCCTTGCGATTTCTGATTTACCATGGAATACCTTGATTGAGCAACACAAGGAAATACTCTGCGCTGTTGAAAATCATGATGGAGAAAAAGCTGTCACAGCAGCTGCCAAACATTTGCACTTGATGTTTGACGAAGAAATGGCAGTTTTACAAGCTTTCCCTGAATACTTTGATAATTTACCCGAATAAAAAAACTCTGACGGAATTCCGACAGAGTTTTTTATAAGTAACTCATTTATTTTACATTTTTAGAATCTGGAATTAAAAATGAAGTAAAGAAAGCAATAATAACAAGAATCAATCCTGTGACAATTCCAGAAATATAACCAGAACTACTTCCACCAACACTGGTATGTAAAAGCGTTGGCACTGCGTACAAGATTATGAAACTGATACCAGCTCCTAAATTAAACATTCCTGCATTTAAGCCCGGAAGATAACCTGGATTATCCTCTGGTGAAAGCACGATTCCCAGACCATTTAACATAATATTTGTTATTCCAGCATAGGTAATCCCAATGAAGATAGATACCAACAATAAAAGCCAGATTGAAGATTGTAGCACTCCAACAACGGCCAAACCAATACCGATAATCGTCGTTAAAAGTCCAACCCGAAGGACTTTTGTAAAACCAAAGCGAGCAGCCAAGAATCCTGAAACAGGTCCAAAGAATAAGCCAGCAAGTGCATAAGGAGTAAGGGTAACAAGAGAAACCATATCTGCCCCAAGTCCCAAACCAAACTTACCATCTTGACCCAAAGCTGGAATAATACCATTCATAATTGCAAAGACACCAGTCATCGTTAGGAGAGTTGTAATTAATAACCCCCAAGTTCTTCTTTGTTTCAAATAATGAATAGGAACCATTGGATGATTCACTCGTTTTTCAACTTGCCAAAATCCAACAAAACAAATCAAACCTAAAAGAGCCAAGAGTGAAGCTAAAAGCCAATTAGGAAGTCCAAGATTTCCAAAACTTCCTTGCAAGGCATTCACCGCGCTCAAGAGCGCACCCATTGCCACTACTAAAAGAATGACTCCGCTCCAATCCATTTTTGGTGTATCTTTTGCAGTTGACTCTTGCGTTCCAAAACTTACTAAAAGAATAGCAAGTGCCGCAGTAATTCCCATAACAAAAAATACAGAACGAAATCCACCATGACTTACTAGCCAACCACCTGCTAATGCATCAACCCCAGCAATTCCACCATTGATTGAAGTGAGTATGGCCATTAATTTTGCATATCTTTTCTCATCACGCACTTTTACATGCAGAATAATTAAACAAAGCGGAACCACAGGGCCAGCAGCACCTTGTAAAATACGACCAATCATCAAAATCCCCACATTTGTAGCAAATCCTGAGATAAGACAACCAATCATTGTCAAAGTAAGCATTCCAATTAGAACTTTTTTTCGTCCAATCAAATCCGCCAAACGAGGCAAAAATAGAGCAAATAAGGCCGCAGCTGTAAAAAAGATGGTTTGTGTTAGTGCTATAGACGAAGCTGTCGTGTGTAATTGGGTCTGCATGGTAACCAAAGCAGGCGAGAGCATCGAAGCATTGAGCTGAAAAGCAAAGATTGCTACCAATAGGGCCACCATTAAAGCCACTATTGAACCCGCATTATCACTAGATTTTTGAGGAACAGTATTTTCTCCCATTTTTTCTCCTTTTTTTAGAGGATAAACTCTTTTTAGTTTTACAAACCTAAAAGAGCCCCAGCTATCTATTATATTATAAATTTTACTTTTTGCGAAGTTTAAAAATGTCACTTGGACAAATTTATATTTTTATTCATTATTCATCTTTATTTTTAAAAATAAAAAAACTCTGTCCTAGCGACAGAATTTATATTTTATACTACCATTGATGTTGGTCAACATTATCTTTGTCCACAAGATAGATTGGCGAATTTATCATATGTGCTATTTTTTTACCTTGATAATAATCATAGGTAGCTTGCAAAGCCATTTCACCAATTTTAGCTGGTTGTTGAGCAATCGTTGCGGTCATTGTGCCTGCTTTTATGGCATCATGTGTTTCAGACTCACCATCAATTCCAAAAATGGCTATTTTTTGTCCAGTGGCTTGCACAGCTTTAGCTGCTCCCAGTGCCATTTCATCATTTTGCGCAAAGATTGCTTGGACGTCTTTATGAGATTGGAGCATATTTTGAGTAGTATTTAAGCCAGTTGTTCTGTCAAAATTAGCTGATTGACTGGATAATATATTTAAACCTAAGGTCTTAGCTTCACTATTAAATCCTTTACCACGGTCTATTGTTGCCGAAGCCCCTGGCGTTCCAGAAAGTTCCAGAACTTTTACGTTTTTCCCAACCAATTTTTCAACGGCTTGAGCCGCCATTTTCCCAGCTGCCACATTATCAGAGGCAACGGTTGTTAAAACTGTTCCACCATTTGATCCTCTATCCATTGCAATCACTGGGATATGGGCATTATTGGCTGCTTTAATGGCTGGAACAATGGCATCAGAATCTACAGGATTAATTAAAATCGCATCCACATTTTGGCTGATGAAATTTTGAACATTATTTAATTGTGTTGCAGAATCATTTTGGGCATCAGAAACCGTTAATTTTGTATTTTTTTCTTTGGCCATTGATTTAATCGCATTGTTCATTGAAACAAAATAAGGATTGTTTGTTGTCGAAATAGAAACACCAATATTTAATTCATTTGGTTTCTTATGCGTTACCTCTTCTACTTTTTCCTTTCCATCACGGCCTGGAATACCGGTATAAAGACTACATGCGGTCAAAGTTGAGACTGCTAAAGTAGCTACAAAAGCAAAAGTTAATTTTTTTACTAATTTCATGTTCAACTCTCCTATTTCCGTTTGCTACGAATGACATCGATAAGAACTGCAACGAGAATAACTAATCCTTGGATGACTTGTTGCCAAAAGGCTGATACACCAATTATATTTAAACCATTATTTAGAACACCAATGATTAATACCCCAATCATAGTTCCAAACATACGCCCTTTTCCTCCCATTAGAGAGGTTCCCCCAAGGACAACGGCAGCGATTGCATACATTTCATAGCCAGATCCTGCTTGTGGCGTTGCTGATGACAAACGAGAACTGATGATTAAACCAGAAATTGCGGACATTGCTCCAGATAAAGTGTAAATGGCAATTTTTACTTTATTTAGTTTAATTCCTGAAATATAAGCAGCTTTTTCATTACCACCCAAAGCATAAACTGATTTACCAAAGGCTGTTTTATGAAGCAAAATCCATAAAATAATGAAAACAAGAATCATTAAAATAACAGGGAAAGGAATACCCAGTAAATAACCTTGTCCAATATAGGCTAAGAAATAGCCATCCATGTGTTTAGTAATTGGATTACCATCAGTAAAAACAAGGGTTGCTCCGCGGTAAACCATTTGAGTAGCTAAAGTTACAATGAAAGGGGCCAATTTCCCATAGGCAATAAGTGCACCATTGATCGCGCCAAGAAAAGCACCAATGATTAACGCACAGACTACTGCTAGCGGTAAAGGCATTCCTTGGGCTATAAAACCTGCGGACACTGCACTTGAAAGGGCTAAAATTGCGCCAACTGACAGGTCAATTCCTGAAGTTAGAATTACGAAGGTCATCCCAAAGGCAATAAATCCATTAGCCGTGACTTGTAAGAGTAAATTTAGCAAATTATTTGCCGTCATAAAGTTGGGATTGATACACGTAATGATAATCATCAAAACAATCAGAGCAATCATTGTCGTTAAAGAACTGAATTTTTGAGATAGAGCTTTCACACTTATTGTCCTCCTGTTGCGAGCTGCATCACATTTTCTTGTGTTGCTTCATTTTTGGCTAAAATTCCTGCTATTTCTCCTTCATGCATCACTGCAATTCGGTCTGCAACACCAAGAATTTCAGGTAAATCACTTGAAATCATAATAATTGGAACACCACGTTCAGCAAGTTCATTCATTAATTGATAAATTTCACGCTTGGCTCCCACGTCGACTCCTCGTGTTGGTTCATCTAAGATTAAAACTTTTGGCGCAATACCAATCCATTTGGCAAGGACAACTTTTTGTTGATTTCCTCCAGATAGAGAACCAACTATTTGTTCTTCATCTGTCGCTTTAACATTAAGACGCTCAGAGAGTTGCTTAACAAAAGTTGTTGCTGTTTTATCGTCAAAGAGGCCATGATGAATAAAATCCTTTGTACTCGGAAGAGTAATATTATCTTTTATTGAGAAATCAAGAACAAGTCCTTCATCTTTTCGGTCTTCTGTTAAAAAGCCAATTCCTTCTTTGATTGCTTGTGCCGGGTTATTGATAGTTAGACTCTTTCCATTAATTTTTATCGTACCTGATTTTAGCTTATCAATTCCAAAAATTGCTCGCATGACCTCAGTTCTACCAGCTCCCATGAGTCCTGCAAATCCGAGAATTTCACCTGAACGAACTGAAAATGAAATATCTTTAAAAAATTCTGCCGATAAATGGTCGGCTTCAAATACAATTTCTCGAATTTCAGCATTTTTTTGGGGATAGTAATCTGTAATTGACCGACCAACCATTTTTCTAACTAATTCATCAACGTTGGTTTCTTTCGTCTTTTGCGTATCAATGACTAGACCATCACGCATGACAGTTACACAATCTGTGATTTTAAAAATTTCTTCCATTCGATGAGAAATATAAATAATTCCAACCCCTTGATTTTTTAGACCAGCAATAACTGAAAACAATCTTTCTGTTTCTCTTTCGGTCAATGCTGCTGTTGGTTCATCCATAATCAAAATTTTTAAATCAGACAAAAAACTTTTAGCTATTTCAACCATTTGTTGCTGACCAACTGATAAATTACCAATTTCTTTGTCTAAATCAATTTTTACTCCCAGCTGTTCAAAAGCAAAATTTGCTTTTTTTCGCATGGCCTTCGTATCTAAAATACCAAATTTATTTTTTATCTCTCGTCCTAAAAAAAGATTCTCTAAGACTGTTAAATCAGGCCAAGTATTCATTTCCTGATGAATAAAACTAATTCCAAATCCTTCTGCTTCCTGAGGATTTTTAAAAATTTTCTTTTCACTGTCAATCTCAATTTCCCCACCAGAAGCTGGAAATAGACCAGTTAGAATATTCATCAAAGTAGATTTTCCAGCCCCATTTTCTCCCATTAAGGCATGAACTTCTCCTGAATTAATCGTTAAATCAATTGCTTCAAGAACTTTATTCGTTCCAAATGATTTAGAAATGTTCTTCATTTCTATTTTCAAAATTGACCTCCTCCTTTTTCACAAAGCGACACCTGATTGTAAAATAATATTTGAATAAGGTGTATTTTCTCCTGTTCTCACCACTGCTTTGACCTCATGATTCATTAATTTTAAGGTTTCATGACTGACAAAAACTATTTCAACATCTGCTGATAATTTTGTCAGTAAAATCGCTAACTGTTCAGGATTATTTTCTTTTATTTCCTCAGCAAGATAGACTTTTTCAACTAAAATATTTTCCAAATATATGTCCAGCACTTCTTGAAAACTGGGTTTTCCTTTTGTCAGGGCTAAATCAATTTTTTTGACACCTGATGGTACTGGTAAGCCTAAATCTCCAATACAAACTTGGTCAGTATGGCCCAAATCGTCAGCAATTTTTGCTAATTCACTATTAAGTATTCCTTCTTTTTTCATAAATTTAACTCTCTTTCTTTTTTAGTAGAGATTAATTTCAAGTTCTTTTAATTTTGCTTTAACTTCTGATAGCTTTGGCATCCCGCCTTGTGCGCCAAATTTTTGAATAGATAAATGAGAAGCAACGACAGCTAATCTGATGGAATCACTAATTGATAAGTTCTCAGTCAAACCAAAGGCAAAGGCTCCGTTGAATGTATCTCCTGCACCAGTTGTATCTACAACCTTAGCTTTTATGGCAGGAATTTTTTGAAGAGTCTCTCCATCGTGGAAAATGACTCCTTCACTTCCTAAGGTGACAATCAGACGATTTGAATATTTTTTGAGAATTTCTTCAAGTGCTAAATTTGGAAAAAGTTCCTTACATTCGTGTTCATTCGGTGTGATATAATCAACAAAATCAATCATTTCCAAATCTGTTTTTCTTGCTGGAGCTGGATTATAAAGAACTTTTATCGCATTTTCTTTACAGAATTTAGCAATCGCTAGATTTGTTTCATGTGGAATTTCATTTTGTAGAATAACAAGTTGGCTTTCTTTAATTTTCTCCCAAAGGTCTGCTAGATAACTTGTTAGAACTTCATTATTAGCACCTGGAATAATAATAATACGATTATCGTCATCATAGAGAGTAATTTGAGCAATCCCTGTTGTTTGTGGTACCGTTCCCACATTTTCAAAAAGAACTGCATTTTCTTTGAAGTTTTGCAAAATACTCTCACCAAAAGCATCCTTGCCTACTGCTCCAATCATACTTACTTCATTAGGAGAAAGTCTAGCAAAAGCAACGGCTTGGTTCGCTCCTTTTCCACCGGGAACCATAGCGAAATCTTCACCAAATACTGTTTCTCCAGCATTTGGCACTCGGTTAGTCCTTGTGACTAAATCCATTGAAATACTTCCTATAACACTTACTTTTGTCATTAATTTTTCCTCATTCTTTTCTCTTTTATCGAATTGTTTCACGCGCTACATAATGAACAGGGAGTTCAATTTTAGACTTCTCAATTGCTTGGTCAGTCGCGATTTTATAAATAAGTTGAGCAGCTTCAAGCCCCATCTGATAAGCAGATTGATGAATGGTTGAGAGTGCTGGATAAATGAATTGGCTCATTTGAATATCGTCATAACCAATAATTTGAATATCCTCAGGAATTTTCTTATTTAAACGATGAATTTCGTGGATATAAGCCATGGCATGAATATCCGATGGTGCAATGATACTATCAAAGTTTTCTTCATTGGCAAGCACTTCTCTCGCCTCTTTCTGAATTTCTTCAAAATCATAACTTTGACTGTAAAAAGCTTTAAAATCAACTTGTTTTTCTTTTAAATAAGCAATACTTGCTTTAAAACGATTATTGATATTTGTGGCATTCAAAGGACCGCTGACTACAGCAACTTTTTTTGCTCCTGCTGTTACAATCACTTTTGCTGCTAATCGTCCACCTGACTCATTGTCCGAAAAAACACCATAGTTACTTTTATGGCCTACTCGGTCCACGATTACAGTTGGAATATCCAAATCAGGAAAGTCTTCTTTAAAATCATGGGTTGAAATGATGCCAGCAGCATTACTTTGAATCAAAACTTTCAAATAATCTTGCTCAGATTGATTCTTTTCACCAATATTTCCGAGCATCACACGATAACCTTTTTCTTTTAAAAATTCCTCTGCTCCTTTGGCTAGCATTGGGAAAAAAGGATTGGAGATATCTGGCAATAATAGTCCAACAAGCTGATTCTTTTTAGTTTTTAAAGATTGGGCAGAAAGATTGGGTCTGAAATTTAGTTTTTTAATTGCTCGTTCAATTTTTTCTCTGGCTTCATCACTTACATAGCCATTCTGAGCAATAAAACGTGAAACAGTCGACTTTGAAACTCCTGCTTCAAGCGCAACTTGCTTGATTGTTGTCATTACTTCCTCCTTTCACATGTGGGAACGTTCTCATATTTACATTTACAATTGTATCCGTTTTCATTAAATTTGTCAATCCTTTTTATATTTCGTTTTAATAACAAAAAAACCTACTTTTTAGTAGGCTTTCTTATTAATCAAAGACACGCTCAAAAATTTCATCGACTCTTGTTAAATGATAATTGTAATCAAAAGCTTTTTCAATATCTTCATCATTCAAATACTGACGAATTTGTTCATTTTCTTCAAGCAATGGTCTAAACATCACTTGTTCATCCCAAGATTTTGCAGTCAAAGGTTGAACTAAATCGTAAGCTGCTTCACGCGTCATTCCTTTTTCAATCAACATTAACATGACATGTTGGCTGTAAATCAAGCCAAAAGTCGCATCCATATTTCGTTTCATATTTTCTGGGAAAACAGTCAAATTTTTAACGATATTTCCAAAACGATTCAACATATAATCCAATAATTCTGTTGTATCAGGTGCAATGATACGTTCAGCAGAACTGTGTGAAATGTCACGTTCATGCCAAAGACTAACATCTTCAAGAGCCGTAATTGCATGTCCACGAATGACGCGGGCTAAACCTGTCATATTTTCAGAACCAATTGGGTTACGTTTGTGTGGCATTGCTGACGAGCCTTTTTGACCTTTAGCAAAGAATTCTTCAACTTCACGTTGTTCAGATTTTTGTAATCCACGGATTTCTGTGGCCATGCGTTCAATTGATGTCGCAATGAGCGCCAACGTTTGGAAGTATTCTGCATGTAAATCACGTGGTAAGACTTGTGTTGAAATCTCTTGCGGACGAGTCCCTAATTTTTCACAAACATAGGCTTCTACAAATGGAGGAATATTAGCAAAAGTTCCAACAGCACCAGAAATTTTCCCAGCTTCAACAGCTTTCGCAGCATGTTCAAAACGTTCAATATTTCGTTTCATTTCGCTGTACCAAGTCGCTAATTTCAAGCCAAAAGTTGTTGGTTCAGCGTGAACGCCGTGAGTTCGACCCATCATTACTGTGTATTTGTGCTCTAAAGCTTTATTTTTAACAATTTCTGCAAAGTTTTTTAGGTCATTGCGCAAAATATCATTAGCTTGTTTATAAAGATAACCATAAGCTGTATCAACGACATCTGTTGATGTCAGACCATAATGAACCCATTTGCGTTCTTCACCCAATGATTCACTGACAGAACGTGTGAAAGCTACCACATCATGACGTGTTTCTTTTTCAATTTCAAGAATGCGTTCAACATTAAAAGTTGCATTTTCGCGAATTTTTTTCACATCTGCTGCTGGGATTTCCCCAAGCTCTGCCCAAGCTTCATCTGCAAGAATTTCGACTTCAAGCCATGCTTTATACTTGTTTTCTTCTGACCAAATCTCTGCCATTTCTGGACGTGAATAACGGCTAATAACCACTTTTTTCTCCTTTTTTACTGACAGAATAGCTGTCAGTAAATTAATCCTATTTTTAATTTCTAATGAACAAAGCGTCCTTTTTCATTATCTATTATAACATTTTCACTTATAAAGCTTTTGGTCCATTCTACTTGTCCTAATAAAAGTAAAAAAATTATCTGTCATAACCGAACAATATCTCTGATTATATCATTCTCTATTTTTCTAAGATATCCAAAATATACTCTGTTTCTTTGAGAGAAATTTGCCCAGGCGCACTAGAATTTTCTAAACTTGCAAAAGTCCAGCAAGAGCCAGTCAAATAGCCAGAAATTCTTGAAAGTCGTCCTAAGTCACCCATTGCCATGCTGATAAAATGATCACCGTATTCTAAAGTCATATCACGAGTGATTTGTAATAAATCAAGAACATCACATTCACGTTCTGGCATCACAGCAACTTTAACAAAGGCAGTTCCTTCTTCGTGCATTTTAATCAACCGATTGGTTAAATCGGACGGAACTTCATCAAAATTATGATAAGAAAGCACCATTTTATCCCGAAAATCTTTCAAAGCGGCAAATGAAGGGCCATGCGTAAAGAATTCGACATCGATATATGCGGGATTGTAAGTCAAAATTTCTTGTAAAATCTGTAAATATTTTTTTTCAGAAACTTGAATATTTCCGCCTTCTCTGACTGTTCTTAAAGTAAATAAAATCTTACTTTCTTTAAATTTTTCAAAGAATTTAGGAGCCATCTCTAAAATTTCATCTGCTGACAAAAAATCGGCACGCCATTCAACAATATCTGCTGTTCGATAATCACTGACAGAAACTTTCTCAAGCTCTGCTAACTCTGTCAGCATGATTGGAACAACAATTTTTGTTTTTCTCATAAACTTCTCCTTACATTTTCATAAATGTTTTACCTTATTCTAGCATATTTTCGCAAAAAGAAAAAAGGAAACAGCGTTTCCTTTTACGTTTTTTTACTGGGGTAGCTGGATTCGAACCAACGCATGAGGGAGTCAAAGTCCCTTGCCTTACCGCTTGGCTATACCCCAAGATTGCTTTATGACGACAAGAAATATTTTAACAAATTATCTTATTAATTTCAAGTTATAACTTAGAAATTTCAAATCAATCACAAATAAATCTTTAAATCGAAAGATTATAAGCCATAATTGCTTCTTCAAGAGCTGCTTCAAAAGAAGTCACTGTAGCAATTTCTTTACCTGAAAAAACAATGACAAAATTTCCTGATTTTTCTTTAATTTCGGCGATTGTTTTTTTTCCACTTTTAATGACAGCTCCGTCAGCTGTATCAATAATTTCAAGTTCAGTATCTTTTTTCTTTGACATATTAAACTCCTCAAAATTTGAAAAGTCTTTTTGACCTTCCAAATCCCTATTTTCTTTGAAATTTTTCTTTCTCAATCATATCATTTTAAAAGCCTTTTGTCACGCTCATTTTACTGACAGGCTTGTCAGTATGTGCCATGCTTTCACTCTCTTTTACTGACAGGACTTTTCACTAGAATTGAATATAAAAAAATACTGACAGACTTTATTTCAAGAAGAAAAAAGTTCTGTCAGTAATTTTTATTATGATAATTCAGCAATAACGGCTTTAAGTTGTGCTTTTGTTTGAACACCAACAATGCGTTTTACTTCTTCACCATCTTTTTTGAACATCAATGTTGGGATAGACATAATGCCAAATCCTTGAGCTGTTGCTGGGTTTTCATCAACATCCATTTTGCAAATCTTAAGTTCTGATTCGTCAAGTTCTTCTGAAAGTTGTTCCAAAATTGGCGCTTGCATGCGACATGGACCACACCAAGTTGCCCAAAAGTCAATTAAAACAAGCCCTTCTTTTGTTTCTTCATCAAACGTTGCATCAGTAATATTATATTCCATTTTATCTCCTTCATTGAAATAATTTTCTTCAGTAAGACTATTCTAGTGTAATTCACTTAAAATTTCAAGAAAATAGATTTTGAGAAATTTATTATTTTACTTCAAAATAGCAATCGTTGCTCCAGAGCCACCAGCATTAATTGGTGCATATTCATAAGATTTAATATGACGGTGTTTTTGAAGTTTTTTCTGTACCATTTCTCGAATAACACCCGTTCCAATCCCATGAACAATCGTAATTTGAATCAAATTTGCAAGTAGAGCTTGGTCAATATAATTATCCAATTCCAGTTCTGCTTCTTCATAACGCATCCCGCGTAAATCAAGTTGAGCTTTGACTTTAGAAGTCACCTTCTTGCTGACATTTTTAGTTTTGGCTTGAATTTGTTCTGGACTTTCAATCACTTCAAATTCATCTTCATTTAAACGAGTCGTGATTGAACCCATTTGAACTGTCCAACGTCCATCTTTTTCTAAACGAATCAATTTACCACGCTGACCATAAGAAGTGACATTAACTTCAGCCCCTTGCTTAAGTCCTCTTTGTGCTTTCGCTTTTTTCAAAACCTTATTTTTAGAAAAATCAATGGTTGGAGCCAAACCTTCAAGTTCTTTTCTAGCAGCAATAATTTCATGTGGTTTCAACGCTGCTTTATCATTGAGATTCTTCAAAATTTCTTGCGCTTCAAGACTCGCTTTTTTAACTACTTCTTGAGCTTCTTTTTGTGCTTTTTCTAATTCAAACTCGCGCTCGCGATTAATTTGATTATAGACTTTCGTCAAATCTTTATGTAAACTTTGATTTTCTCGTTCAATTTTTTTAATATTTCTTGAACTTTCAATCACTTCACGCGTTTTTTCTTCCAACTTTTCAATCATCTGATTGACATCATGCTCACTGTCAGAAATTTGTTGACTGGCTACTGAAATAATAGTTTCTGGCAGACCTAATCTTCTAGAAATCTCCAAGGCATTTGAACGCCCAGGCACTCCCAGTTGCAAATGATAAGTGGGTTGCATTTTATCAATGTTAAATTCCATACTTGCATTGATTACTCGTTGCGTTTCGACCCCATAAGCTTTTAACTCAGGATAATGAGTACTTGCCATGGTTTTCACATTTCGTTCACGTAAATTTTCCAGTATGGCAATAGCAAGAGCCGCTCCTTCTTTTGGATCAGTTCCTGCCCCAAGTTCATCAAACAAGACCAAACTATTTTCATCTGCTTGAGCTAAAATATGAACAATATTAGTCATATGACTTGAGAAAGTTGATAAACTTTGCTCAATGGATTGCTCATCACCGATATCGGCAAAAATATCATCAAAAAGATGAATTCGACTGCCATCAGCGGCTAAAATTGGCAGACCTGATTGAGCCAATATTGTCAACAAACCAACTGTTTTCAAAGTAATGGTCTTCCCACCCGTATTTGGACCGGTAATAACAATCGTATTGAGCCCTGCATCAAATTTAATATCATTTGCCACAACTATTTTTGCTTCAATCAAAGGATGGCGAGCTGCAAAAAGGGTAATATCTTTATCGGTTGTTAATTCTGGGAGTGTCGCTTTATTCGCTGATAAATAAAGATACTTGGCACGAACAAAATCAATATGACCAATCAGCCAAGCATTTTGTCTTATATCAAAGCTATAAGGTTTTAATTGACTAGCAAGCTCACGATAAATTCTTGTGATTTCTTGGCGTTCTTCAATTCTCTTTTGATTAAGTTTATTATTTAATGAAACAACCGCATTTGGTTCAATATAAAGCGTTTGACCTGAAGCAGACATATCATGAACTACACCAGCAATTTTATTTTTGTTTTCTGCTTTTACAGGAAGCACTTGTCGGTCATTTCGGATAGTGATGACATTTTCACTCAAAGATGAGAGATTTTTGGTCAGCATTTCCTGCATGATTTTCCGAATTTCTGATTGATGACTCTTGATTGAAGCACGGATATGCATCAATTCGAGACTGGCATTATCATAAAGACTTCCCGCATTATCAAAAATTTCTAATTTTTTGACTAATGCTGATAAATCAACCAATTTTTCCAAAGTAATAGCTAGTGAAGGTGTTTCAACATTTTCAGCTTCATCAAAAAAGCGTTGAATATTAATTCCTAATTGAATCACTTTTTTTATTTCAACGAATTCCTTGCCTGAAAGACTGGCTTCAAGCTCTAGACGTCTGAGTATTTCTGTTAAATCATTTGTTTTTCCTAAATTTAATAGGCCATTTTCTTGGGTCAATAAGCGAAAATCAGCAACTTCATCAAAAAGGAGCTGAATTTTTTCCTTATCTGTCAAAGGTTTTAAATCTTTTAATTCTTGTTGACCCTGCGCTGTCGTCAAAGCATTCATGAACTGTTCTTTGACTTTATCATATTCCAATATTTGGAGAATTTTTTTATTCATTCTATTTAAATTTCAAGTTGTATCTGTAGATTTCTCCCCTAGCACTATCCTAGAGGATTAATGTGGACAATGTTTTCAATAAAAAGGTTTTGCAAGATTCCTGATGAAATCGGTGTATGTAAAACCATAAAACGAGCTAGAAAACTAGCATCAAGTTGACTTTGAACCGCTGCAATAGGAACCAAACTCAAGACCATCAAGACCATTTGTAAACCAAAATAAGTCGCCGCAAATCCTAAAATTCCAGCAATGATTTTTCCATTTCTTCCCAGAGGACTAAGTGCAAAATGTAAAAATAAACCGATAAGACGGATAATAGCATAAACGACAATAAAAATTGCTAAAAACGAAATGCTCGCATAAAAAGCATCATCGAGTTGAAAAAGAAGCTTATCACTAAAAAGTAAGAGATGTGAGTTTTCTGTGGCATTTGAAAAAGGAACCCAAATACTCAATTTTTGTGCTAACTCTTTATAATTACTGGCTGCAATGAAGGCCGCAATAATCGTACCAAAACTGTAGATGACTTGTAAAATCAAGCCTCGTGAGTAACCAACCATGAAAGCCCAAACCAAGGCTACTAAAATAATCAAATTTAATATCATCAAACATTCCCAATTTACTTTTATTTTGCTTTTTAAACAAAGCACTCATAAAACTTGGCTCATTTTTATTAATGAAGCTAAGTTCAAGTCATTTTTCTTTCTCTATTATACCGTATTTCATAAAAAAAACGTACCCCTATTTAGAATACGCTTTTTATTTTAAAAAATGGATGAAGAATGTCCCCCTCTAAGTGGGTGGTCAAATTCAAGTTTTTTCGTCATGGCATTAATCGCATGGACTGCTTCACCAAAACCAACGGACATCAAGGGCATTTTTCCCGGATAATCACTTGCGTCTCCTGCGACATAAAGTCCCTCAATATTGGATTGCATCATTGAATCGGCCTTAACGCGACCATTACGACTGACTTCTAAGTTTTCAGCTAAAGTCACTTGATTTGTTAAAAAACCATAATTAACCAAAATTTTATCAATCGAAAAGTTCAAGCTTTCTTCTGATTTTATTTTTTTTAATTCTAATTCATTTTCAATCAAATTTGAAAAAGTATAAGGCGTATGAACTTGAACATTAGAATTCATCACTCGGTCAACTGTAATTTCATGACCACGAAAAGCAGTTCTTCTATGAACCAAATGAACATTTTTAGCTACTTTTTCAAGCATTAATGACCAATCTAAAGCCGAATCTCCTCCACCAAAAACCGCAACATTTTTTCCCTCAAACTCTTTTAGAGAAGTGATAAAGTAAGATATTTTTCCTTCATTGGCTAAAGTTTCTTCGTTATCAATTCCTAACTTTCGAGGTTTCAAAAGGCCGGCACCAGTCGTCAACAAAACGCCTTTGGCTCTTCTGGTTGATTTATCAGTAGTTACAGAAAAAATCCCCTCTTCTTTTTCAATTTTTTGAACGCTCTCCCCAAGAAATAATCGATGAGAGATTTGTGCTAGTTGTTCTAAAAGATTTTTTGTCAAATCTGCCCCTGTCACTGCTGGTAGGCCAGCAATATCGTAGATTAATTTTTCAGGGTAAAGATTTTGGGGTTGACCACCTGGAACTTGCGCTGATTCAATTATTGCAACTGATAAACCGCGCATTCCTGCGTAAAAAGCCGCATATAGACCAACAGGACCTGCTCCAACAATAATTAAATCTAATTCTTGCATATCAAACTCCTTAACAATTTATTCATTTAATCTATTGAATAAATTCTTTTTATCATCTCTCTATTATTGCGACTTTTCTCTCAAATGTCAAATACTTTTTACTTTAAATAAAAAAAGCCCTCAAAAGGGCTTGATTTTTTATTTGGTAGAACGACGAGAAAAGATTTCATGATCCAAAACTAATTGATTTTGTTCAACATCTTCTTTAAGCATTAATTTTGTCAAAAGACGCATTGCTACTGCTCCCAAATCGTAAAGGGGTTGGTTAACAGAAGTTAAAGTTGGATATGTATATTGAGTAATTGGTGAATTTGCACCTGAGATAATTTCGAAATCTTCAGGAACTTTCACTCCTTTATCCATCATTGCAGACAAGAGTCCAACGGCTACTGTATCATGTGATACTACTGCAGAAGTTGCTCCTCGCTCAAGTAAACGTTCAGCAAGTGCTTTTCCTTGTTCATAGCTATAATTACCTTCAAAAACGAGGTTTTCATCAAATTCAATATTTGCTTCAAGCAAAGCTTCTTGATAACCAACCATGCGTTCTGTATTTTCAACGTCTTTCAATGAACCCATGATATAAGCGATTTTTTTATTTCCGCTATCAATCAATTTTTTAGTTGATTGATAAGCAGCCAAATGGTAATCAATATTAACAGATGGAATTTCTTTATCTCCATCGATTGTTCCAACTAAAACGACAGGTGTTCTTGAATTTTTGAGGGAAGTTCTAATTTTCTCATCTAAAGATGAACCCATATAGACGATTCCGTCAACTTGTTTTGATAAGAAAGTTTCTAAAACTTTTTCTTCTTTTTCAACATCATTATCACTATTAGCTAAAATCATGTTGTATTTATACATGGAAGCGATATCATCAACCCCGCGAGTAATCGCTGCGAAGTAAGTTGAAGTGATGGTTGGCAAGATAACACCAACTGTTGTTGTACGTTTACTTGCGAGTCCGCGCGCAACTGCATTAGGACGATAGTCAAGCTCAGCAATAGCTTCTAAGACCTTCTGGCGCGTCTTTTCCTTTACATTTGCATTTCCATTTACAACACGACTAACGGTTGCCATTGACACTCCGGCGACACGTGCCACATCATAAATTGTTGTTGTTGATTCTACCATAATTGGCTATCCTCTTTCTTTTCTTTTTATTCATAGTATTTATGAAAACCATTTTCATTTACAAATTATATCATTAACTGTAAACCTTTTCAACCTTCAGCTATGTTTTTTTACGTGATTTTTTAATAAAAATAGCGTAGAATAGGGGATATAGTGTTTTTTATTTTCATGAGAATTTAAGAAACTCATTTTCATAAATATTGGAGGAACCATTTTGAGCAAAATTGAACGTATTTCAGCTTTTCTGAATGACAAGGAAGTCGATATGACTTTCATCACTAATCCGACAACTCTAAATTATCTAACAGGGCTAGCAATTGATCCCCATGAACGAATTGCTGGGCTGATGATTTTTAGAGATTCAACTCCGATGTTATTTACTCCTGCTTTGGAAGTGGAAAAAGCTAAAGAACACACAAGTGGTCTGGATATTTTCGGATATGAAGATTCTCAAAACCCTTGGGAAGTTGTTAAAAATCATGTAAAATCAGATGTTAAATCAATTGCTGTTGAATTTTCAGATATTCCTTTAGCTAAAACTGAAGGGTTGAAAGCACAATTTGGTGATATTAATTTTGTGAATTTGACTCCTTTGATTGAACGGATGCGTTTGATTAAGTCAGCAGATGAAATTGAAAAAATGAAAGTTGCTGGTGATTTTGCTGACAAGTGTTTTGAAATTGGTTTTGCCACTGCTGCTGAACGTAATGGTGTGACTGAATCTGATATCGTTGCAAAAATTGAATACGAAATGAAACGTATGGGTGTTCCACAGATGTCATTTGACACGCTTATTTTATCAGGAGCTCGCGCTGCTAATCCACATGGTGCACCTGAAAATGTTGAAATTCAAGAAAATAAACTTTTGCTCTTTGACTTGGGTGTGATGAGTGGCGGATATGCTTCTGATGCGACACGTACAATCGCTATTGGTCAACCTAATGACTTTGATGCTGAGATCCATAAAATCGTTAAGGAAGCTCAACAAGCAGCCATGGACTTCATTAAACCTGGTGTAACTGCACATGAAATTGATGCTGTTGCCCGTGACTTAATTACTAAAGCAGGTTATGGTGAATATTTCAATCATCGCCTTGGACATGGTATCGGAATGGACGTTCACGAATATCCATCTATTGTTGCCGGTAACGACCTCGTAATTCAAGAAGGAATGTGCTTCTCTAACGAACCTGGAATTTATATTCCTGGTAAAGTAGGTGTGCGTATTGAAGACTGTCTTTACGTAACAGAAAATGGTTGTGAAAGTTTCACTCATACTGACCATGACTTATTAATTTTCTAATCGAATAATTGATAAAAGTAAAAAACTTTCGCTGATTTTGGCGAAAGTTTTTTTGTCAGTAAATTTTTGTCAGTAAATTTTTGTCAGTAAATTTTTGTCAGTAAATTTTTGTCAGTAAGTTTCTGTCAGTAAGTTTCTGTCAGTAGGTTTCTGTCAGTAGGTTTCTGTCAGTAGGTTTCTGTCAGTAGGTTTCTGTC